>JAPZAP010000092.1 GCA_027460585.1 Candidatus Methanoperedens sp.
TCAGTTACCATCATCATTTCGCTGTCAAGCGCTTTTAACAAAAAGAGAAACCTCTTTACAATAGTCAGGTTTATTTCGTCATAAGCGCTTTTTATATCCTTTCCGAGATGTTTTAAATATTGATTGTCCACAATTATAGTGCCGTCACAATTTCCATCCATGATCTCTTTTATGCAAAAAATCGAATTTTGCAGATAGATCGAACCTTCTTCCCTGAATGGAAGCACTATGATCCCATACACATTGTATTTATATCGCTCTTTCATAGCTTCTATCAAAAGGGGGGCAAAAGACGAACCGGTTCCGCCGGACGAAGACGCTATAACAAATGCAACGTCAAAATCACCACGCTCCTCGATGACACGAAGCAACAGCTCTTTATTTTCCTCAAAAGTTTGTTTCCCGACATTGCGGTTTGCTCCAACCCCATGCAGGTGCGGTACCTGGATCCTGTCTTTGGCTTTGGTATGCTTCAATTCTTTAAGGTCATTTACAGCGGTATTGATAGCAATCGTTTCAACATGGCTTTTGAATTTCTGGTTCCCATAATATTTTGCCAGGGAACTTCCCCCAAACGCTTCTTTGTTGATGGAATCAAGGATCCTGTTCCCACATTGTCCGATACCGATAATAAGTACATTCAGCATATTTCCTCTAATATGAATATTCCTTATGTCTCCTGATAACAAATAACGCTATCCCGGCTATTATTATTATTGCTGGAATAAGGATATATAGATAATTTTGTTCTTTTTCTTTCACAATAATAGGATTGGAATTTGAAGAGAAACCTGTCGAATCATCAGAATAACTGGTTTTCAATTGGATGGAATAATTTCCGCTTTCAACCGCTTTTAATGTCACAGAATATTCTTCAGATTCACCTGGCTCTATCTTCTTATAGACCTGCCTTAAATCTCCTTTAGTTACTTCCAAGCCTTTCGGAGGTGATCCGTCTATAAGTATAGATTCTGCAGAAGAATTGCCATTGTTTGTTATTTTCACTGTTACCTCGGCCAAGTCGCCGGTAAATAAAATGGTTTTATCCAGGGTAATAACAGTTATAAGGTGAGATCTCTGTATTTTTTCATCAAGAACAGTCAGGGAGATAGAATTTGAACTGGTGGTTTTTGAACCGTATTTGATCGTGGTAGGTTCAATATTATATGAACCTGGTTCCACTGCTTTAAGGGCAAATAAAAGTTCTATACGTTCACCCGCTTTAAGTTCATCCTGTATGACAGGAGGAAACCTTGAACCTGGTGCGCTCATAAATCCGGGTGGGAACCTGTCTTCCAGTGTAAGGTTATATGCTGTTCCATTGCCCGTATTTTCAATGATCATTGTAAATTCTACGACATCGCCTTTGTTCAATATTATTTTATCGGCAGATTTTGTTATTACGATGTTTGGTATTTCCTCAGGGATCACAGGTTTTTCAACAGTATATTTTTCCGGACTTCCCCATGCATCCGGATATTGTACTGCGATCATTGCGACTGTTTCTGAAATAAAAGATGAATTAAGATTGATCTGGTTAAATGGTTCATCTTTGATAGAAGGATCTTCATTTATACGTACATAATACTGTTTTGTTAATCCTCCTGTAATTAGATTGACCTTAATGAAGGGCATATCGCCGGGTTTACTGATTTCAATTACCTCGATTTTGTAAAATCCATTCATGAAATTTAAACCCGTATAATTTTCAAGGGAAAAGGTTTGGATCCTAGCTCCAACAGGCATTGAAAAGATAAATAAAATTAATAATAAAAAACAAATTTTTCTGGGAAACCAATAACCTTTATTCTGAAATGATATCATTAACAAACCAGTCTATGCTATCGATTATATTTAAGCCTTATGAGCATTATCCGTATAGTGTAAATCAATTTTACATCTCGATGCGCGAGATAATCCCGTGAAGCTTGTGCGGGGGAAGTTTATAAAATTGAACAAATGCAGGTGTTAGTCTTTTAATTATCGAGTATATTCGCCAGATAAGATTATCCGAAACAATATCCTCAAGACCGTAGAAAATCGTTTTTTCATCTATCCCATTTTCCTTCAAAATCTGTTCAACATCTACTACTTCCATATATCCCATATAAATCTCAAATACCCTTAGCCCATCGGCGAGGTGACTCTTAAATGAACCGGAAATTCCATATGGATTCTCCGTTTTTATAAGGGAAACAATTATATTATCATCATAAATTATATTATTATTGAACATCGTATTGCCGATATAAGGAGGCAACCTTTTGACATCCCGTGCAAAAAACAGGGCCGTTCCGCTGATTTTATTTAGTTTAGTATATGTTTTAGTATATTCTTCAAGGAAAACATCCAGATTCAAAGGTGAAAGCGCTTCTCCAAGCCTCTTCTGCCCATTAGTGTAAATCATTATTACACTGAAAGGTATTAAGGCCAGGATTATCGACCAGTAACCTCCATTTGGAATCTTATGAAGGCTTGAAGTGAGAAAAACCAAATCCACAAATGTTACAAGCAATGCTAAAATGTATTTTGACTTTTCATTTTTCAAATAAAATATCCAGGTCATCATTATACCTGTAAGTGCCATTGTCCCTGTGACTGCAAGACCATATGCCTCAGCAAGGTATTCGGATTTCTTGAACACGAACATGATAAATAAAACCGAGAAAAGTAAAAACCAGTTTGCAAAGTCAATGTATATCTGCGACTGCAGTTTTCTTGAGGTATAATCCACCTTAAGCATGGGTAAAACACGGGTCGTTATACCCTGATATACTATTGAGAACATCCCGCTGATCATCGCCTGGGAAGCTATGATCGTAGCAAAAATACTAAGGATGAGAAATGGAATATAAAGAATTTCAGCCTCATGGAAAGCCATTTCAAAAAGAACGTTATGTGTTTCAGGATGCTGTATAATATAAGCTCCCTGCCCCAGGTAATTTAATAAAAGAGCAATAAATACCAGATACCATGCCCTGATTATGGGAAGCTTGCCCAATTGTCCCATATCTGCAAATAGAGCTTCACCGCCTGTGGCGCAGAGTATGACCTGGGAAAGAAGAAAGAATCCCGCAAGATGATTTTCCCAGAGATATTGTATCGCATAATACGGATTAACCGCGAGCAATATTGAGGGGACATTAATGATGGAAATAAAACCGGATAATGCGATCGCACAAAACCATAAGACCATGACAGGTCCAAACGCCCATGAAATTTTTTCAGTCCCTTTCTTCTGGATTGCAAAAAGGGCAATTGCGATTATTGCTGCGATGATAACAAGAGTCCCCTGGCTAACTCCTTCAAGCCCCGGGATTAAAACCATACCTTCAACGGCACTGAGTATGCTGATGGCTGGCGTGATTACGCCGTCTCCGAAAAGGAGGGATATGCCGATAATGGAAAGTAGCGAGATAAATGCAACATTTCTTCCGGATTTTAACAGAGGTACAAGTATTTCCCGCAGAACAATTGTTCCCCCTTCACCTTTTTCCCCAAGGCTCATGGCAAGCCATGCATACTCCACGGTCACCACTATAATAAGTGTCCAGATAATCAATGATATAATTCCCATAACATGGGCTTGTGTTTTAGAGGTCAGGAGAAAAATTACAGTAAGAGTATAGATCGGGCTTGTTCCGATATCACCGAATACCAGACCCAGCGATTTTATTATTCCCTTGAATGTTTCCCGGTCAAACATGTTCATTCTATCCATTTATTATTAAACAAATTTTCCTTTTAATTATCTTATTCCTTTTAACAGTTTCTAATTATTAAAATACAAGCTATTCGAAAAATAGATATATGGTTTGCAGATCTGAAAATATCCCAAACCACGGGTTTATGTCTTAATCCACAAACGGTTTCCCTGATTTCAAAATTACATCTGCAACTTCAGGTCTCATAGAATCGGGCGATGGCCTCTTTCCCGCCTCTATCATTTGCCTCATCTTTGTGCCGCTGAAATCTACCCTGTCAGTATGGGGGCAAACCTTATCGTTAGATATTCCACCGCATTTATTGCAATAGAAGAATGACATGAAGAACATGGGTTCAATCCCAATGTCCGGAAATTCCTTGAATATCTCCTGGGCAGCGAATGGATGATAGTAGCTTCCAACACCTGCATGATCGCGCCCAATGATGAAATGAGTGCATCCGTAATTCTTCCGGACGATGGCATGGAAAATTGCTTCCCTGGGGCCTGCGTAGCGCATCTCTGTCTGGAAAATACCAAGTACTACCCTGTCCTTGGGATAATAATTTTCAATCAGCACTTCATAGCTTTCAAGAATGACTTCATCCGTGAAATCGCCTTTTTTCTTCTTGCCGATTACAGGGTTTATGAAAAGCCCATCAACCACCGTAAGCGCGGATTTTTGTAAATATTCATGACCAAGATGCGCGACATTACGTGTCTGGAACCCAACGATTTTTTCCCAGCCTTTTTCCTTGAAAAGATTCCTTGTCTCTTCGGGTTTCATAGCATATTTGTAATAAGGCGTTTTGGATTCGTTCACCAGGCTTATCTTGCCGCCAAGCAGCGTATCCTTCATGGAATAGGTCTTCGCCACGCCCGGATGGGCGGCATCGTTCGTCCCATAAACCTGCTCTGCAAATGCCCTTTTATCATAGCCGAATGTTTCTTCGACCTGCATTACTGCCACGATATCATTATTATTCTTAACAAGGATCTCATCCCCTTCCTTTATTTCATTGTTATCTGTGTCAAGCACAATGGGAAGAGTCCATGGAAGGCCATTGGAGAGGCGCTTGTTGTAAAGAATGCTCTCATAATCTTCACGTACGTGGAAACCTTCAAGGGGGCTGAATAAGCCTGATGCGATATTTTCCACATCTTTCATGAGGTCAACGCTGATGGGGACGCTTTGATAATCAGAAGCTTCGTTGATTATTTTTTTTCGTTTTTGTTCAGTTAACGTTCTATTTATTAATTTTCCGCCATGCGGTTTTATTTGTGTCATGTGTATCCCGGTTTTTCCTCTTACTTCTTCACATTCCCTGCATGCAGCCCGCATTCCTTTTTCGTGGCATCTTCCCACCACCAGCGCCCTTCGCGCTCATGCTGGCCTGGAAGCACTGGTTTTGTGCATGGTTCACATCCGATGCTGACAAATCCTTTTTCATGAAGTTTATTGTAAGGAACATTATTCTCTCGTATGTAATCCCATACCTGTTTTGAAGTCCAGTTCGCAAGCGGATTGAACTTTATAAGGTTACCCGTTCCGAACGTCGGGTCTTTCTGGATGACAGGCACATTTGCCCTTGTTCCCGGGCTCTGGTCTTTACGCTGGCCTGTTATCCAGGCATCCACCGTGTTCAAAGCGCGCTTTAGCGGATCGACTTTTCTTGCATCGCAGCATTCCTTGTGACCGTCCCTGTAAAATGAAAATAATCCCTTTTCCTTTACCAGCTTTTCTGTCGCGTCGCGGTTTGCGAAAAACACTTCAATATTTATATTATAATTGTTCCTGACTTCATCGAGGAACTGGTATGTCTCAGGATGTAAACGCCCAGTGTCAAGCGAAAAGACCCTGAAATCATTACTGATCTTCTTTGCCATGTCGATCAATACTACATCCTCAGCGCCGCTGAATGATATTGCGATATTCTTAAAATTTTTAAGCGCTAGCCCAAGTATTTCCTGGGGCGATTTATTTTCATAATCAACAGCTGATTTTTCTATGTTAAGTTTTTCCGGCATATTCTCACCTTTTATTTTCCTTTTATAATACTTCCTTCCTGAATTTCTCAAATCCCACACGGTCAAGGCATGTTCCTAACCTTTCCCCTGTTTTTGTATTCTTTTTAGCCCAGTTTATTATCTTCCTGAATATCGCCACAGCCTCTTGCGGGGATTTTACATCTATTAATTCAACTCCCAGTTTAGGGTGTTTTCCGATCTTTCCACCGACAAAGATCTTATATCCTTTCCATTCTTCGGTAATAAGATCGGATGGGCATGTCCCGACACAGGCGCCGCACAGGTTGCATTTATCCCAGAGTATTTTTATTTTTTCATTCTCAAGGACAATGGCTTTCTCCGGGCACATGAATGTGCAAGTTCCGCAACCAGAGCAATCTTGAGTATTTATTGCAGGCATCATGATACCCATCACGCCAAGATCATTTTCCTGTGGTTTTGCGCAAGCATTCGGACAGCCGGTGACTGCGAATTTGATCTTAACGGGCATATCCTCGCCGAAGAATTCCTTATCGAGCAGATCTCCCATGCCATATGTGTCTATGATACCATAGTTGCATTCCGAATTTCCGGGGCATGATACGATATTACGGATCCTTGGGCCGCAAGAGCCAGGCGGGGTGCCGTTATCTTCAAGTTCCTTTGTGATGGCATCGAGTTGATGGATATCAACATTGGGTATCTGTATTCCCTGCCTTATCGTGATATGGACTTTACCGGTCGCGTATTTTTCGGAAAGACGAGCAATGCCTGATAACTGCTTTGATGTAAGATTGCCGCATGGCACACGTAACCTGACCACAAAAAGGTCTTTTTGTACCTGCTTCATATAACCGGATTTTTTTAATGTTGAGATGTCAAGTTTTTCAAGGCTCATGGTGCATCTTGATAGAAGGATTGATATTTAAATAATTCTGGGGATGGGTTACCTTTTTTATATCCTGGGAAATATAAGTTATATGCGTTTTGACCTGCACATCCATTCAAACTATTCCCCGGATAGCGGACTGGAAGTGGATGATATTTTAAGAATGGCTGTGAAAAAAGGATTGGACGGGATCGCGATATGTGATCATGACACATTAAACGGAAGTCTCCATGGTCGAAAACGCGTAATTGAATTAAATCTTCCTTTGCTGGTCCTGCCCGCAGTTGAAGTCTCAACTAACCGGGGTCATCTGATAGTGCTTGGTTTAAGAGAAAATATCCCATCAGGTCTTGATCCGAAGGATACCGTAAGGATCGCAAAGCAAATGGGGGGTGTTGTTATAGCTGCGCACCCATTCAAAAAAAGAAGTATCGGTAATGTTGACGGGCTGGATGTTGATGCCATAGAGACTTTCAATTCAAGATGCATATTCGGGGAGAACAAAAAAGCACAAAAGATGGCAATAGAGCTCAAAGTGCCACAAGTCGGGGGGAGCGATTCCCACATGCTGGCAACAATAGGTTCCGGATATACGGAAATTGATGCGCAACCTGATGAAATATCTGTACTTGATGCCATCAGGAATGGAAAAACCCGCTCCGGTGGAAAGGCTGCCCCGATACACATTGTAATATTACAGGTAATTCGTGGTTTCCTCAGGCGTATAAAGAAAATCCTGTAGAAACATTTTTTATAATGTTTATCCATACTAAGAGCGCAATGGCTGATTATGATACGATCGTAGCAGGTGGAGGAATTAGCGGGCTCTTATCAGCCCTGGTCCTTTCCAGGCATGGTAAAAAAGTCCTGGTACTTGAAAAAGATGATATTGTAGGGGGAAATTGCAACAGCTACATGGTTGATGGTTTCCAGGTGGATACAGGACCCCATGCAATCACTCATCTCAGGGAAGGGCCTCTTCGCCGGTTGATGGATGAATATTTTACATACATGCCTTTTTTCGTGGATTACGGGCATTATTATGTGCGTACCGATAAAGGTCTCACGAAGATACCATCTAATATTAAAGATTTTGTCACTTTTGATGTACTCCCCAGAAAAGACAGGCTCCTTCTTTCGCAGGCATTGACAAAAGCCCTGACGCAGATGACTTTCGGGATGCTGGATGAAAACCACCCCGTCTATGATTTCCTCCCAAAGGGCCTTTCGCTGGACACATATGATTTTGTAAATGCTATCTCATATTTCCTCTCCGGGAAATCCATGAAAGAAACGTCTGTCAGCCGGGTATTATATGGAAGCAGTTTTGTGAGGGACAGTGTATCAGTGGATGTTTTTAAAGACGACGAAGCATTGCCGGATACATCTTATGCCTCAGTAATAACCGATATGCTGTCAAAATACCAGTTAAGGGGGCACCTTTCTTCATTAAGCCGGCTTGCGACCAATAAAGTTGCCTATGCGCAGGCATACCCGCGCGGAGGCTTGAAATCAATATTAAATGCTGTTTTATATTCCATGCCCGATACCGTACAGATAAAAACAGGTTCAAGGGTCTGCAAGATATTGACCGATGGCGAAAAAGCAATTGGTGCCGCTACAGATACAGATTCTTACATTTCGGATACAGTTGTTTATACCGGTTTTGCAAAAAGTCTTCCCTCACTTATCTCGCTGCCGTCAGAGTATAAACAAGATCTTTCAAGGATAGACCAGACGCTTAGCCTCACGATCTGGCTTGGATTGAAGGAAAAAATGAAGGAATTTGATTATACGGGTTCAGAAGTATGGTTCAGAGGGGGAGCATACTGGGCGATGCCAATAAGCAATTACGATGCAAATATCGCGCCAAAAGGTAAACAGCTGGTGGGTTTCACATTCGTTATTGAAGAAAAAAAGGATATTGAAAGTGAAAAGAAAAAGGCGCTGGATTTAATCATGAAGGCGGTGCCGGGTATCGAGAAGAATATTGAGATGACTCATTACCAGGTGACTATACCCGAAAAAGCCGCAGTTACCATCAATGGATTTTTTGCCGGAACACGCTCACCTGTTAAAAATCTTTATCTGGCAGGAACGGATACTGATAGACGCAGCATGGGAGTAACAAGAGCGGCTTATTCGGCACTTGAGCTTTTAAAAGCCATGAAAGAAGATAAGAAACTTTGATGTTTTATTTTTATTGTATCTTCCTTTTTTTCAAATATTCTGAAATACCTGAATCCAGGACAATAACAATGCCTGCGGTGAAGATCAAAAATCCCAGCAATTTCGGATTCGGATATGTTTCTTTCAGGAGAAGCAAAACTCCAGAATGAAGCACTAAAAGACCAAGGATCAGGGACATTATTTCCTTGTATCCGGGATAGAAAGCATAGAATATCAGACCTGAAAACCAGGTCCCGATACCTAGATACATAAATGATGTCTTATTAAAAAATATCCCTGCAATGAAAAATATACCCCCAAGTATTGCCAGCAAGGCTATTTTTTTCTTATCCATTTCAATTCTTTGTTATACTGAACCTGTATTTTAATCTTCGTTTTTCACTTCAACTTTTATATCGCGTATCAATTTTACGCCAAGCCCTCATATCCTTCCGCCTGCCGAAGCAACGAATGTACAAACCATACCTACTCCCTATTTTGTTATAGATACTAATCTTTTATTCCAATAGTATTTATTTTAGAATAGACAATAAAAGGTATTCATGTCAATCTCAGATAAGATATCAAGTTTTTTCAGGTTAAAGCCCACGGAAAAGGATGCCGGTGATTTAAGGGCTCACTCCTATATCGGCAAATTTGTAAAGCAGAACAACATAGATTTAGGGGAAAGCATTGGTGTTAATGGCAGAAGGATCATAATAAAAAATCCGGAAAATATCCTTTCCATCCCGGTTGAAGCTGTTTTGAAGAATGCTGAAACTATAGTTGTGGGAGATTTTAACAGGGATGAATCGCTTCAACTTGGAAAAGAGTGGGAAGAACGGAAAGACGTAATGAAATTTGATGAAAAGGGGATGCTGATCCAGTGATCGCTGGTGTTCTTAATGACTGAGTATAAGCAATGCATTATTGTGCGTGATGACCTGAAATTGTCAAAAGGCAAACTGGCAGTCCAGGTAGCACATGCAGCCATTTCGACTTATGAGTTTGCGGGTGAAAAAGCGCGCGAAGCCTGGAAAGAAGGGGGACAGAAGAAAGTGGTATTGAGGGTTGCCGGACTTCGGGAACTTTTCGAATTAAGGGAGCTTGCAAGAAGACATGGTCTTCCGGCTGTGCTTATTACAGATGCGGGATTGACGGAAGTGCCTCCGGGGACGACGACTGTACTTGGGATCGGACCTTCTGAGGTCGGGGAACTGGATAAGATCACCCGTAATCTGAAGTTGCTGTGATTAGGGGTTTATAATCATGCATGGATAAGTTTATGTCCAAGTGGTAATTATAAGAAGAGCTGACTCGCTTAATGTGAGTCATCAAATTTGAGTGAATTAAATGGTAATAATAAAAGGACACGAAATAGAGACGGTAATTGTTAAGAATGCTCATAATAGAAAGGCTTTGCAATTGAAAAATAATATTGTCATGCTTTTAAGAAATATTGGTGTCAACGAAAATGACATTGATGTACCTATTGAAAATGTAGCGATAAAAAAAGCCAAAGCTTCTGCGACCTGGTATCATTCAGGCCACCGAATGTATTTTAGTCATAACATGCAAGGTAAATATGTTGACAATCTCCATGTCCTATTCAAGGTAATAGAGATGGAGTCAAACCTGGTTCTTTCTGAAAAAAAAACTTTTAACGACTTTATTTCAGAGTTCAGGGAAGAGAAAGATGTTGAGGATAAACGCAAAGAAGCACGAGAGTTTTTTGGCGTTGCCCCTGATTCGAACGATCTTGAGATAATTACTAAAAAATACAAAGTTTTAGCAAAGGAATTACATCCGGATATGCCTACCGGGGATACAGAGAAATTCAAGCAGCTAAATGTTGCCCATAAGATCTTAAAAAGGGAATTAACCTAGAATTTTAGATAAAAAGGCTGCAAAGCCGGTCATCCTGTCCAAACGATCGTTTCTATTAGCGCGGCGCCGGGCAGTCGAAAAATCGGTAGTGTCCTGCAAACCAGGACATATCTCTATTTTAGATAGCCGACGTACGATTCGCGCCGAGATTTTCACAAAAAAAAGCCTTAGCAATTTGAATATGCAGATTTGCGCACATGTGAAATTACCATTTCGGCGCAAATATATTCGATAAAAATGCTTATGCTTTGCGTACTTTACGTTGAAAAGTGCAAACTAAAAACGAACTCACGACCGTGAGTTCGTATAAGTTTGCACGAGTTAGTTGTTTATTTTTTTCTTAACGGGATGGCTAACTGTAAATCCAGAACCCTTACATCATCATACCGGGGGGCATTCCGCCCATGCCGGGCATACCTCCCCCCATTCCAGCCATTCCACCCATACCGGCCCCCATATCCATACCACTGCCAGCGGCTGCTGCAAGCACATCGTCGATACGCAGGATCATGATAGCAGTCTCAGTGGCTGAATTTATTGCCTGGGTCTTTACGCGCAGAGGCTCAACGACCCCGTTTTTCCACATATCTTCGACAATACCCTCATAAACATTAAGCCCGAAATCTTTATTTCCATTCTCATGGCTGCTTCGAAGTTCCACAAGCTTATCAATGGGATCAAGCCCTGCATTTTCCGCAAGGGTCCTGGGGATTATTTCAAGGGCGTCTGCGAACTTCATGACTGCAAGTTGTTCCCTGCCACTAAGTGTCGAGCCGAATTCCCTCAACCTTAATGCAAGCTCGATTTCAGGTGAACCGGCGCCAGCGACCATCTTTTCATCCTCGATCATAACGCCAACTACCCTCAATGCATCTTCAAGTGCACGTTCCGTACTCTCCACGACCTGTTCAGTGCCGCCGCGGATAAGTATTGAAACAGCTTTGGGATTGCAGCAGCCGGTAATATATATCATCTTATCTTCGCCATGTCCCTTAACTTCAACAAGCTCTGCCTGTCCGATATCAGATGCCTCGAAATCATCAAGACTGGTTATAAGATTCGCACTTACTGCCCTTGCAACTTTCTCGATGTCTTTTTTCTCGACACGTTCCACTGCAAGGATGTTTGCTTTTGACAGGAAATATTGCGCTATATCCTCGATACCAAGCTGGCAGAGCACAACATTTGCGCCTGTTGCTGCGATCTTGTTAACTATATCGTGAACGATCTGTTCTTCCTGGTCAAGGAATTGTGATAACTCATCCGGCGAAGAAACATCAATTTCCGCTTCAAGCTCCATTTTGCTGAATTCTATCGGTCTTGTGATAAGGGCTATCCTTGCATCAACGATCCTGTCCGGCATATTGGTGTGTGCTTTGTTCTTATTGAGGATGATACCTTTTATTAATTCACTTTCATCAACACTATGACCTATTTTTTTCTCGATCTTGATATTATCGATATCCACAATCTTTTTTCCATCCTCTTCATCGACGATAGATCTGATGGCTGAAACCGCAATCTGTGAAAGCTTGTCTTTTGAACCTTCTGCTCCCTTTCCGGTCAATGCTGTCTTTGCTATGTTAAGCAGTGCCTCTTCATCATTTTCAGAAATTTCATGAGTGATATCTTTTAAGAGTTCGATCGCCTTATCAGCGGCAGCCCTGTAGCCTGATGCAATGATCGTAGGGTGCACATCCAGTTCGATCAATTCCCCGGCGCGCTCCAGCAATTCCCCGGTAAGAACTGCGACGGTTGTTGTTCCGTCTCCCACTTCGTCATCCTGGGTCTTTGCAACCTCAACAAGCATTTTTGCTGCAGGATGCTCTATTTCCATTTCCCGAAGGATTGTGACGCCATCGTTCGTAACTATGACATCTCCGGTTCCGCTTACCAGCATCTTGTCCATGCCTTTTGGCCCAAGCGTCGTTCTAACCGCATCTGCTATCGCTTTTGCCGCCATGATATTATTCTTGCGGGCTTCTTTTCCGCGTGTTCTCTCGGTACCTTCTCTTAAAATTATAATTGGCTGTCCACCAAGTTGTGCTGACATAGATAATTATCCTCCTGATATGAATTTGGCAAATCAATGTTTGAAGTTCTATATAAGAATAACGATTGGACCGGGCTTTTTTCCATTCAGTCATGCCATCATATCCTCGACAAAATGCTTGACTTCCTGACATCCTGCGGTCAGCCTTTTCTCTATTTGCACGTTTAATGTGTATTGATTTTCCGGATATTGATTCCAAAGATGCTGCTTTAAAGTGTTATAACCAGTTTTGGCTGGTTTATCTTATATATATGATATCTGAATAGTTATTAAATTCTAAAAACAGTACTGTTGAAACGAAAAGCATAATGAAGGTCAGGACTATTCCTACACCCCTGATTATCTTTAAGAACCGTGGAATTTCCTTTGCAGTATAGGACGTCCCTTCAGTAAAATACATTCCAATAGCTATTGAAGCGCCAGCTATCCCTATTGCAAGCATTGGAAAAATGATCCCAATAAAAAGTGCATATAAATAACCCTGCGTCCAAACAGATTTAAGATAAACGACAATGTCTTGAGTATAAGTATTTACACCATAACCCAGGGCTGCGCCTGCAGAACATGAAATTGTCATTATAACCATGTTCTTGATCTTTGGAAAACCTAAGATGGGACCTGCAAAAACCAGCGAAATAAATAGAGGATCAAGTAGACGATTCATATTACTAAACTCGCTTATCAAAATAAAGGCTGTGACAAGTCCTCCAACGATCCCGGCTATGGCATATGTTCTTGAAATCACTTTTGATTTTATTTGTCCCCCGAAAATATACCCGGCATAGAGGCCAAAGAGGCCATAAATTATTAAATATGCAAATGAAACTCTTATTAACTGTGAGGAAAAAACCGAATTTAAAACTGCGAAAATATAAAAAATATATCCCGCACCAATTCCCATCAGCAGCCCAAGTGCACCGTGAAATCCGTAGCTGCGCAGACTTTTCGTGTCCAACTGATTGTTATCCATTTTTACCACTTTCAAATTAGCCTATAAAGAGACAGGTTTAACTATTACTACTAAGATGTTTCTATTTATAGTTATGCATGAATTTAAAATCAATCATGCAAAAATGTTTTTCTGATAACCTATTTATGCAAACAGGTTCTTGTTATAATGGGAGGTTGCACAAAGGGAAACGCAATTTGAATATGTTGTACTCTTTTGATGACAAAGAACCCGATATTGCAAAAAATGTCTTTATCGCAGATACTGCCTGCATAATAGGAGATGTATCAATAGGTGAAGGATCAAGCATATGGTTCAATACAGTCATTCGAGCTGATCGGGCCAGGATCAGTATCGGTAAGAATTGCAGTATCCAGGATAACGTGGTAGTGCATTCTGATGAAACAGATGTCCGGATAGGAGATGGGGTCATAATTGGTCATGGATGTGTAATGCATGGACAAGTTGTAGAGAATAATGCCCTAATCGGGATGAATGCAACAATACTCCACGGTGCACAGATCGGGGAATCTGCTATTATAGGAGCCGGGGCATTAGTGCCGCCGGGTCATAAAATACCTGCCCGCAGCGTGGTTGTGGGAGTGCCATGCAAACATCTCAGGATGGTTACTGATGATGATCTTAAGATAATAGAAACAACGCATAAAAATTATGCGAAATTGACCCGGAAATATCTGGCTAAACAACTATTAACTCTGTGAAAAAAAATTCGCACAACTATGGGGTGATAACATGCGAAATATTGAAATAGAAGAACTGGGAGCAACCCCGATAACCGAACGCAAGGTCGAAGTGGTTGAACGAAAAGGACTTGGGCATCCTGATTATATTTGCGATTCCATAATGAACCAGGTCTCGGTCAATCTATGCAAGGAATACCTCGATAGGTTCGGCGTGATCATGCATCACAATATCGATAAGGGTATGCTTGTTGCAGGTGAAGTCAAGACAAAATTCGAAGGCGGGGTGATCCTCAAGCCCATGCGCATCATTTTTGGGGACAGGGCTACTTTTGAAGTGGAAGGCGAAACTGTGGACGTAAATGCAATTGCGATAGATGCAGCAAAACAATGGATAAAGGAAAACCTGCGCTTTGTAAATGGTGATTCTATCAATTATCAGGTTGAGCTTGCCAGGGGTTCTGTTGAACTTACCGATATTTTCAAGCGAAAAGATTCGATATTGGGCGCAAATGATACCTCGGCTGGTGTCGGATATGCGCCCATGACACCCACGGAGACCCTGGTGCTTGAGACTGAGCGATATTTGAACTCACGGGATTTTAAGAAACGATATCCTGAATCAGGCGAGGATATCAAGGTCATGGGATTGCGTGAAAAGAATAATATCATCCTTACGATAGCAGACCCCTTGATCGACAGGTTCATCGGATCCGAAAGCGAGTATTTCGCAAAAAAAGATGAATTGCACGAAGAGATAAGAAGTTATGTTCGCGAAAAGACTGAATTTGAACCATCGATCTTCCTGAATACTCTTGACAGGAAAGGGCGCGGTATGGGCGGGATATATCTCACGGTAACAGGAACTTCTGCCGAGGATGCGGATTCAGGACAGGTGGGGCGCGGGAACCGTGTGAATGGGATCATTCCTCTCAACCGACCGGTAAGCAGCGAAGCCGCTGCCGGGAAAAATCCTGTAAGCCATGTAGGGAAGATATACAACGTCCTGAGCCACAGGATCGCAAATGAGATTTATGTCAATGTCCCCGACATCAAAGAGGTCTATGTGTGGCTTTTGAGCCAGATAGGTGAGCCCATAGACCAGCCAAAGATAGCGGCGGCGCAGGTTATTATGGAGCGGGGAACGCTTGAAAGCGTTGAGAAAGAAGTGAATGAGGTTATTGACAGGGAGCTTTCGAATATACAGGAATTCTGCATGGAACTGGCATACGGGAAGATTCCGGTGTGCTGATCAGAGGTCTTTCAATTCCTTCGCTTTTCCGGGCAGCCTTTTCTCTATCATTTCAAGAAGCGCATCGTAATCCCCTTCTGCGAGAGAGCGCACATCTTCATCGCCCTTTTTGATAAGATCAATAACATAGGTAAGCTCATCATCCGTTAACCTGTTAACCCTGTTCGCAAAGTCTTCAGGGGATTCAGATGACTTATGCGAAACAGGAAGCAGGATGAATTTATAATCATGACCAGGCGCGGGACCTGTGGCGCCCTGGAATTCAGGAGCGATCTTTGCGAGGATTTTTTTATCAAGATCAGAGAGCGTTCTCATGTTTTTTCATATTGGGGGGATAGGGCATAAATTCTTGCACATGTCATCACAAATTCCCACAAATAACGTAAAGCACAGACGCATTTTAAGAACATAATAATGCGCCGATGGCAGCTTCACGTTACCCGCGATATATTTGTTTTTCTTTTTTCGATTTCTTTCGTAAATTGCATCCAAGTATCCGGAATATTATTTGCCAGAACTTCTAAATGAGCCTCATCGAGCATGAATCCATAAGCATGAACGAAAAAATGTCTGAAGGTTAAGTACTCGTAATGTTGATCTGAGAGTTCTTCTGATTCAATTTTTCCCATATCCTATAGCTCACTGTTCTGCGTACAGGAAACCGATTTTTCACCCCTTAAAAAGTACAAACATTTTCCACAGTCAAGACATTCTTTATAAGGCTGGTTATTTATGGATTTCTTCACAAAGAACGGATCAGCGACCTGTGGTCTGCATATGGCGACGAGATCGGCTCTTTTTTCAGAGATGATCTTGTCGGCAAATCCAATACTTCGAATATTATCTGAACAAATAACTGGAACATCTACAACATCACGGATCGCTTTTGCCAGGTAAACATGCACTCCTTCACCCATATCCTTTGTCGGAACCATGTGTTTCATGCTGGCATACGTTCCTGCCCCTACACTTATTAGATCCGCACCGGCTTCTACAAGGCGAGGGGCGATTTTCCTCGTTTGGTCAATTGTCAGGCCACCTTCTACGAATTCATCACCGCTAATCCTGCAAGATACCGGCATGTTCCCTACTTCTCTTTTTACTCTTTCTATTATCTCTGTGAAGAATAATGTGCTATCTTTACCATATTCATCCCTGCGCTTGTTGGAAAACGGCGAAAGGAAACCTCCGATCAGGTAACCAAAAGCGCCATGAAGTTCGATCAGATCCGCTCCTGATTCTTTTGCTCGTGCTGAAGCATTCACGAAATCGTCCTGTATCCTCTTAATTCCCCTGTTATCAAGTTCAAGTGGCATCTCTTTCATTACAGGGCATGGTATAGCGCTGGCTGCAACGACAGGATGCCCCGTCATTATTGATACTGTCTGTCTACCCGCATGCATCAACTGGGCTCCGGCTACAGAGCCATTTTTTTTGATGACTGAAAAAAGATCTTTAAGCCCTGGAATTTGCCTGTCGTCATTGATCTTTATAGCATTTGTGTTTGGGGTACCATCATCCGAAACCGCCATGCCTCCTGCGATGACCAGGCCGCTGCCTCCGGAGGCTATTTTTCCGTACATTTTAAGCAGTCTTTCGGTAACAAATCCCTCAGATGTAGCATAATTTGCCTGGAAAGCCGGAAATACAATTCTATTTGGAAGGATAATATTGTTTATTTCCAATGGTTCTAAAAAGCTATTTTTACCCATAATCCTCAATGAATAATATCTCTATATCTATTTTAAATTATCCTATCTTTTATACTTTTTATCATCAATCAGTATTTTCATTTTTCATAATCAAAGTCAATTTAATCAACCTGTTGACAGTTTTACGCATGCTTTTTAATCCTTCTTCATCTTCTCTGACCCCATCAGCTCCCATATCCTTTGACCAGAAAGCCCCGCCAAGATTTGCCCCGAAAGAACCGCCGCCAACGGGTATTGCCTCATTTATGACATAAAAGTTAAGAATCGCCTGTATCGAAGGTTCCTGGCCGCCAATGCGGTCGCCGCCAACAGCAAGAGCCGCGCCAGGCTTGTTCAGGAT
The DNA here is from genome assembly GCA_027460585.1 of Candidatus Methanoperedens sp. Taxonomy (GTDB): domain Archaea; phylum Halobacteriota; class Methanosarcinia; order Methanosarcinales; family Methanoperedenaceae; genus Methanoperedens. The sequence goes on from JAPZAP010000092.1 coordinate 17,663, forward strand.
AAAATGTGAATCCTGAGCCGCAAGGGCTCTGCACCTGTCCATTATGACCTTTGTCTGCCCGCTCACCATTCCCTGGTAGACCGGGGTTCCGATTATGATCGCATCAGCCCATTTGAGTTTCTCATAAACCTCATGCATATCATCTTTATGAATACATCCTTTTTTTTCCCGAACGCAGTAGTCACAATGTATGCAGAAGTTCAATTTTTTCCCCATTGCAGAGAAATATTCTATTTTGACATTATATTTCTCCTTTGCGTAATTGAGCGCTTCCTGCACTATATGATCGGTCGCGCCTTTTTTTGGACTCCCACTAATTCCAAAAATTTTTATCATGTGTTCGTCGTTCACACACAATAATTAGTTCCGGGATTCAAATATCTTTTGTGCTGCCTGCTTCAAGCATACATATAATTATGCTCAATTACAGGAATTACATCAATTACTGCAGGTGAGCTGACTTTATTTCCTGAGAGATTGGTAGCTACTATCTGAAGGAAATTTTCTTCTATGAAAGTGATCTCCTCTTTGCTCATCCCATTACGTTCCAGGACAAGTTCGCTCTTTTCATTAAATACATGAAGTGTACCTTTTTCTTCATCGGATATTACTTTCCAGATCCTGTCTACTGGTTGTATCCATGCCCAGATTTCCATTTGTAAAACCTCCTTTTATCTGTTCCATCGTCATGGTGTTGTGTTCATTCGCTTCCTTTTAGCCTGTGAATCGGATGAGTCACAACTTGACATGCATTACAATTTTGGTTATAATCATATTTAAATTTATCCATTTAAATTTTAATAATCATTATAATAACCATGTCCAGGGATTCTTCACAGGAAACCAGCCTTATCATCCGTTACTTATTTATACTCAGATTATAATGATATGGCAACGGACTGATATCAAAAATGATTATAGACAGTGAATAAGAAGACGATAGCGACTCTAATCCGTTATTTTTTTTGAGGCAACCAGTACACGACAGCGTACTTAATATAAACCATGACTACCGTTATTTGAGAATGGGATATTATGTATCTGCTCATGCGGAAACCTTTGGAGTAGAAGTCACACCGAACTGTACAGAAATAATGGATGCATACAGGAACCCCCTGCTGATGGAAAAAGCCAGAAGGAACGGTATTCGCACCAATGAATACAGGCTCATAACATCCGCAAAAAGTGAAATTAACGCTCCGGCAGTTTTATTCGCCGTGAATCCTTTCACCAACAACTCAATGAAAGTGGTGGATTCAGACTCAAACCTTCCCGGAATGATAAAGAAAATGAGTATGGGCGCCAGATTTCCGGTTTCGTTACATCCACTTACAGGAGAAGTCCTGGAAATAACCCAGATGTTCGGGGAATCAACAAATGAAGAAACTTCAGGATTCACAAAAAGATTCTATGAGGTTTTCAATATACCTATATGCAAATTAGTGGTTCAGATAGATGACGGTGGCGTTGTGCTGAACCATTGCGAACCAGCAATGAAAAAGGAAGTAAAGTGGGATATCGTTCATGATAAAATGCGTGAGATAAAACAGGAACTTTAAAACAATGAAGATCGCCTGTTTTGTAGAGGCTTATAATTTTGACCTTAAATCCGAACAAAGCGCCCTGTTGAAATTCAAATCCACTGCCGAATCAATGGGACATTCGTTTGAATTTATCTTTAAAGATGATATTTCAAAAATATCCGATTATAACGCCCTCTTTATCCGTGCTACTACCGATCCAAGCAGTTGTGCATATATTGTATCAAGACTTGCCGAGCAATCGGGTTTGAAAGTAATCGATGATCCCCACTCCATCAGGACATGCTCTAATAAAGTGATCCTCCATGATATTTTCCAGAAAAATAATATTCCTTCACCAGGGTCAATTTTATTCTATGGGGATTATTCCCCCGAAAATATAGATGGAATATTCAAGTCCCTGGGGTATCCAGTGATAATAAAAACGCCCTATACTCGTTTTTCCTCACATGTCGAAAAAGCCAGCAATGTTGCGGAATTCATTGAAATATCCAAACATTTGCTCAGGAAAGCCAAGGTTCTCGTTGTCCAGGAATATGTACAATCTGATTTTGACTGGCGCGTCGGGATACTCAGGAACGAAGTGATCTATTTATGTAAATATTGCATTCCAAAAGGAGGATGGAAAGTAAAATCAAAAATAAATGGGAAAAACGTGTGGGGAGATACAATTGCAGTACCGCGGGATTCAATTTCCCCTGAATTAAAAGATATTTCCATAACGCTCTCAAAATATGTTGGGAACGGTCTTTATGGTCTTGATGTTAAAGAAACAAATGAGGGATATAAAGTCATCGAAATAAACGATAATCCAAGCATTTATGATGGATTTGAAGATGTCATAGACAAGGACATTTATGAAAAGATCATAACTGAACTTATTTCATAATTTCCTGATTAGATGGAGTGCATCATCGCCGTTAGTATAATAATTGGATAATTTTTTATCGACATGAAAACCCTTTGACCTGTAAAGGTTCTGCGCAGCAGTATTAGTAATTCCGGTCTCCAGTGTGATATTATCATATCCGTTTTTTTCTAATAAATCTGATAGAAAATCTATAAGCGAACTCGCTATTCCCACGCGCCTGTATTCAGGATGCACGTTTAAAGAATATATCCTTGCATTTAAGATATGTTTCCTCAAAAGGATTATCATCGACCCTATGATATTTCCTTCTATTTCTGCGACCAGGACTATGGATTTGGCTTTAAGTAATAGATATTTAAGCCGTTCCTTATGGAAAGTTTCTTCTTTAAAACAAATAGTTTCAAGTCTCAAAAGAGCATCAAGATCATCTTTTATAGCCTGGCGTATATGTGGTTTCAAGGAACTGTCACGCGCGCCCTTACGCACTCCTGTACCTGTTTTACCACTTCAGGATAATCACCGAAGATAAAACCAAGGTCTACCGTACCCACAACGTCAACCACTCCGATGGCAGCAATGCCATATCCTTCTTTATTCCGTATCGGAACAACGATAACAGGGATGCCTACGTATTTTCCGCTCGTGGGAATGATTCGGGATATCTTATTTTCTTTGAGAACGGTCTCAAGGACAGGACCTGTGTAATTATTATCAAGGATCTTTCCTTTTTCGATACGTACGCCACTCTTATTCAGGCTTCTCATGGTCACAGGAAGTCCCAGGAGTTCATGTATCGCCATCGCGAACTGTGCGATTTCTTCCGCACTTGAATCTGCCGTTATCTGGATACTTGAGTATTTCATATTGGTTCGAGGATTATTTTTAGTTATCATCTTGCAACAAGCACAGTACACTCGGCATTCCGGACTACATTTTCAGCAACGCTTCCCAGAAGAACCCTTTTTATCCCTTTTTTTCCTTCAGAGCCGACAACGATAGTATGTATTTTGAGACTTTTTGAAACATTAAGGATCGTTTCGGACGGGCTTCCGAGTTTTAATATTTTTTGCACTTCTACACCCATTTTTTTTCCATCCTCAACAACTTCATCCAGGACTTTTTCACCATATTTTATTAATTCAGCCTGTTCAGATGTAGAAGGGACATTTACAACATAGAGAGCTGCCATGCGAATATTATATGACTTCGATATCTTCAAGGCCGCAATCTCTGCTTTTTTCGCTGATTCTGAACCATCAGTCGCAAGAAGAACTTCAACTTTTCCCATAGGTGATTTTTAGACGGCAAACATATTAAAGCTTACAGTTTGTTTTTAAACAATTTACCTTACTATCAAAATGTCGCCATTTATATTTCTTAAGGTACTGGCAATATCTCAGTCTTTTGTTTTACCGGACTCATTACTATGAGGTTTTCAGAACATCTGGACTCATATTTTGCCCCGTTCAAATCGAACACATTCAACAGGATTTTTTCGATCGCATTGATTGCACGTTTATCAGTGTTGCCGTGATAAATATATAATGTATTCTCATTCACGTCGATGCGTTCAACGATTCCCATGAACTCGTACACCGATTTCATCGTCTGGATAAGAACATCAAGAGGTATGTCCCTTATTGGGATTTTATGTATTGCTTCAATAGGGGCAGTCAGATAACTTGGAGCTTCTTTTCCTACTAGCAATTCGTTATAGTAATTCTTTGGTAAGGTAACCATATTATAATTGGTCTGTTTATAAAGATTGACAATGCATTTCCAGAAATCCTGTTTTTTTGAAATTTCCGATGAAATATCTTCCATATCCCCGAAATAATTAATAAGCGATTGCCTTGCAAGGTTTACATTTAATTGTTTTCTGAAATTTATTGTGATTTTATTTGATATCCTCTTCAGTGAAACAATTTCTTGCTTTTTGTTAATTACAAGGAAGGAAGAGATCATTCCCCCAAGAAATTCCATTTTATAACTGCTATTTCCGGAAAGTACGACTTTTACATGTGATGGATTTACATTATCATCGTAATCTTCGATCTTTATCTGTGTTTGCCAGCTTGCACCATTTGTCATATCATCAAGATATTTTTCAAGATCAGATAGCAATACTATTTTTGCAGGATCTATTATACTGTTTAAATTCTCAGGGTCAATGAGCCTTCCACGTGCCTGTTTAATCAACCAGTAAAAAACATTTTCAGTAAGATTATAGTCAGATTTTAATCCGTCTATAAGATTATTTACAGCTTCCGGATCCTTTGTCATTATGTCTATCAGATCTATTATTTCACGCATGGCTGCGCTGAAATTTCCGTTATGCTTCTGGACGAGAGGCTCAAGCTTCTTTAAATGTACATTTTCCAATGAAATGTTTTTTCTTACTGACATTTAGACGTCCTTATAGCTAACAATAGTCTATGGTTCACCTGAATATAAACAAAGTTGTGAAAAATGTGTGAAGAATTCCGGTGTGAAGAATAGGAATGCAATTTTAAGACATAGTATAGATTATATTTGAGAAAAAGTAAATCATATCACTTAAAAATTAATAAAAAATTAAAATGTAACTTATTTTGTAGTTAATTCTATTTTTAAACCCTGAATTATAAAATAAACATCACAATTAATTTGAAATTTACTATTCATCCAACACACGTTTTCACAACGCTTGTTTTATTAGTGAGAAACAATAATCTTACAAAAGAGAATGAAATGGTTTCCAAAAATGTAACGACATTAAGTTTCTTACTGCCAATAGCCATGGTAATAGGAACCAGTATTGCAATTGAATTCTATCAGGGATCACCACTTTTCGTGCTCGCTCTTTTTGCTTTGGGAGGAGTGATGCTTTGTGCATATATAATCGTCTTGCGGTCAGAAGGGCACAGGTCTGTCAGATAAAAAATATATTTTTGTAATATAAATTTGCGGTATTATTCTGATTATGTTCCGCCGATAAGCTTTAGTTTTGAACCACAGAATGGACACATAAGCCAGCTTGGCTCTATACCTTTCTTGCAGAACGGACAGATTTTTGCCACTTCAACTTTCTTAATCAACTGGTTGCCGCAAAATGAACAATTATTCCATTTTGGATCGTACGGATTCCCGCATTTTTCGCATAATTTATAAGTGGTGGCCCATTTTTGACTTTTCATTTCGACTCCGCACTTTGTGCAAAATCTATATGATACAACTACGCGCTCGCCACAGGATGTGCACATTGGCACATCATGCATAAGAGTGGGATTGAGTTTCTTTTTCAGGTTCTCAAGGCATACTCCTGCTTCACGTTTGACCATTTCTTCGGTATCTTTTTGTCCAAGATTTTCTATTATCCTTACCAGGGCTTTTGTGAAATCGGGCAGTTCCATATCCATCTTTGCATAATCCACTTTATCCTGGTTTATTGTAGAAGTTATATATTTCAGGGTCATGAACCTTGTGGCAACTATTTTGCTCTCTAGCTTTTCAAGCATATGCCTGCGTTCTTCCTCGGATAATATCTTGCCACCCATGTTATTCTGTTATCTCCTCTATGGATAGTGATAATTGTATAGCAAAGACAAAAAACAGTATCAAAGTCACGGATAAAAGCGCTTCAAATACTGGCTGTAACCCTTCAAAAATTATAGTACCTATTGAGCCCACCGCTCTTGTTATCCCCAGCAATATGAAAAGATTTATCATAATAATGAAATTTTTCCACATTATATCCATGGTTTTCAAGCCTTTCAATTCTCTTGAAATCCCAACAAGTAATTGGAATGACAGTACGGTGCATATAATAACGATCATTGATGCAACAGTATTCAGGACTACAAAGAACTCTTCATTCATTGGATTTTCCCTCCTCCTCATCTTCTTTGCTGAAAACTGTCCATGGCTTTGTTCTCATCGCATCTATGATTTTTTTGAGTCCAAATAATAAAATTACGAATACGATTACCGCAATGACAGGGTCGAGTATTTTGACAATAATAATATATGTGTTCAAAGTTTCATCTGAGATAATAATTCCAGATGTGGATTTGCGGACCGACAGAACATTTAATAAAATACTGAATGTTCCTATGATATTCCAGAAAACGAATAATATCATTGAAACCGAAAGATATTTCCAGCTTTCCGAACCTTTCTCGGATCTTGACCATAAACCTGCTGCCAGGTATGCTGCCCCGCATATGCCCAGGAGATATGCTATTAGTTGAACCATGGTTCCACTCATATCAATATGATTAACATCTACCTGTGCATTCACGTTTTCCATCATCAATAAAGGGATCCCGGCTAAAAATGCAATCTTTTTCATAATGTCTTAAATTACCTCGATCCTGCGTTTACTCGAACATATTGTTAAAATAACTTAATCAGCATATAAACCAATTTGTGAAAAACGTGTGAAACCGACTGAAAACTATAATATGACATCCGTTAATTGTGCGCACATGTTCACAATAAAAGATCATCTTGAAATCAGCGACGATCATCTTATAATTGGAGGCGTTGATACCGTTTCCCTTGCAGAAGAGTTCGGGACTCCCCTTTATATCACCAATGAATCGCGTGTCATCGGGAATTTTTCAGCTTACAGGAAAGCTTTTCCCGATGCTGACATTTATTATGCCGCCAAGGCGAACGGAAGCTTTGCGATCCTGAGAATGCTTGCCAGGGAAGGCGCAGGCGCGGATGTTTTCAGCTATGGTGAGCTTTATATGGCACTTCTTGCAGGGATACCGCGTGAGAAAATTTTATTTAATGGCAATTCAAAGACGGATTTTGAGCTGCAAAAAGCTGTGGATATCGGGGTTAAAGTCTCAGTGGACTCACTCGATGAACTCCATACGCTTTCAAATTTAGCGCAAGGAGCCGGCAAAAAAGTTGAGATCGCATTTCGTGTAAATCCTGACGTTTCACCGAAAACGCATCCAAAGATCTCAACGGGATTACGGTCTTCGAAATTCGGTATTCCATCAGAAGAAGTAGTAAGCGCTTACCGTGAAGCCTCGAGACTTCCGGGTATCTCGCCTTGCGGAATACACTGTCATATAGGTTCACAGATACTTGAAACAACTTCGTTTACTGAAGCTACGCACAAAATGATGGATCTTGTAGAAAAAGTGACGGATATCGGGATCGATCTTAAATTCGTGGATATGGGTTCAGGCCTTGGAATTCCTTATAAAAAAGATGAAGGGCCAGCGCCCACCCCAAAAGACCATGCAAATGCTATTGTTCCCATTTTCAAGGAAAAGACAAAAGCTCTTGGCATATCGCCAAAACTGATTCTTGAGCCGGGACGGTTTATCGTGGCTGATACCACGATCCTCCTGGCACGCGTTAATACCGTGAAGAAGGCGGCAAAGAATTTTGTCGGGGTGGATGCAGGTTTTAATCTTCTTGTGCGCCCCACGATGTATGATTCATATCATTATGCTGTCGTAGCGAACAAAGCCTCTTCGCCCGCAGAAGAAACTTATACTATCGTAGGTCCGATATGCGAAACAGGCGATATTTTCGCAAAGGACAGGACGCTGCCGTGTATTGAAAAAGGTGATATCATTGCTCTTCTTGATGCCGGAGCTTATGGGTTCAGCATGAGCAGCCAGTATAATGGAAGACCAAGATGTGCAGAAGTACTGGTAAAGGATGGAAAGGCTGACATCATAAGGACGCGCGAAGATGTCCAGGATCTGATGGGACGGCAGACGCTTCCTGCAAGGTTGATGTGAGAATATTCTGATTTTCGGGGTTAGAGCTTCGATACTTCTCGGTGTTTGTCTTTTTCAGACCGGATCGACAGGATTTACAGGATTATTTACTACTCGTATCCTGTAGATCCTGATTAGACCGTCTCAAATTTCCATCTTATTGAACATCCGCGCCTGGAAACCGTGATATTTGCAGTATCCTTCTGCATCTTTCTGGTCTATGGTCTTGCTGTCAAATGATGAGAGGTCGGATGAATACAACCCATAGGGAGAATTCCTTGCAATGATCTTAGCATTTCCTTTGAAAAGCTTCATCTTCACGCTGCCAGTCACTCTTTCCTGTGTTTTGTCAATAAAAGCGTTCAAATCCGCATAAAGCGGCTCATCAACAAGCCCTTTATAAGCAAGCTCGCTCCAGGTATCATCAACAATAGACTTGAATCGCAATTCATCCCTTGTCAAAACGAGTTTTTCAAGGTCTTTGTGCGCCATCAATAATATGGTAGCTGCCGGATGTTCGTAGTTCTCCCGCGCCTTTAAACCAAGCACCCTGTCCTCGATCATATCAGTACGCCCAACGCCATGAGCTCCGCCGATCTTGTTAAGCTCCTGGATCAATGGTACCCCAGCCATCTTTTCGCCATTCAATGAAACCGGTACCCCGTTCTCAAAGCCAATATTTATGACCTGGGCATCGGGTGCTTTTTCAGGCGAGACAGTCCATTCGAATATCTCTTCAGGCGGTATGAAATCAGGTTCTTCAAGCCGTCCGCCTTCGATGCTTCTGCTCCAGATATTCTCATCCACGCTCCAGGGTTTTGATTTTGTTGCAGCAACTGGTATGCCGTGTTTTTTTGCATATTCCATTTCCCATTCCCGCGTGAGGTTCATATCTCTCATGGGAGCAATAACATCAAGGGAAGTGCTCCTGAAAACCACTTCAAATCTTAACTGGTCGTTTCCTTTGCCCGTGCACCCATGGGCAAGAGCATGTGCTTTTTCTTTTTTTGCTATCTCAACGACTTTTTTTGCGATCAATGGACGTGCGATCGATGTGCCAAGCACGTATCCTTCGTAGCTGCCATTGGCTTTGATGAGCGGGAAAATGTAATCTTTCACGAATTCATCTTTTGCATCGATGGTATAATGTTTCTGGCTTATTTTCGCAGCTTTTTTCTCAGCCTGCTCTATTTCTTTTTCCGGCTGTCCAACATCTACTGTAACTGTAATCGCATAATCGCAACCATAATGTTCTTTTAAGAGCGGGATGCACACGGATGTGTCAAGCCCGCCCGAATAAGCAAGTACTACTTTCTTCATGGGGATGGTTTAATAGTGGGAAAAGATTAATAGTTTTTGCAGAGGAAAATTGAGGTTGTTACGATTGGGGGTTGAGTGCATCTATCATGTTTATTACCTGTCGATAAATCTGCGTCAATCTGCGAAATCTGCAGATTCTCATCTGAAATTTCATCCACAGAATACGCAGATTTTGGCAGAGAGAGAATTACAGAGCATGCGGTTGTCGGGTTTCTGGAGAGAAGCGAAACTAAATATTTTCACTTATGTGTATAATACGCTACAACCTCATCACCCTTTACGCCATCGATCCTCACAAAACCAAACCTCTCAAACTGCACCACATTATCCAGCTCTTTTTCGATCCCGCGCTCACCGATCCCTGAATATTCCCCATCAGGTGACAGCACCCTCACCTTAAGACCATCTGGCGGCGCCCAGTGGATGATGCGTGCTTTCTCCTTCTTTACAAGATCCATATCTGTGCCAATGAATTTTGCGGATAATGGCGACAGTCCTGTGATCTGGATATTATAAAGGTCCTTCAGGCGCAGCCGTTCTCCATCATTCAGGTTTTCCACATCGCTCTTACATACAAAAACCTTAGTTCCAACCGGGATCTCCCTCATCCCGCCGCGCGAAGGATGAAGCGGCGCTTTTGCGACTTTTGGTTCTGCGCCTTCGACATTTAGCTCAACCGGGTCCCATACGAAAAAATACCTGTTCGCGATCGGATCAACGATCTTCCGGTTCTCTGCATACAATGTATCAAGGCTGAGACTGATATCGGTTTCGCCAAGACCAAGTTCTATCATGAACTTCCTGAGAGCTTCTGCTCGTATCCCACGCCTCCTTAGCGCCCTGATTGTTGGTACACGTGGATCATCCCATCCGGTATAAGTCCCGTCGGCTATTGCTTTCTTTAAACCGCTCGTACTTAATTTCCCGAACTCGTGTATCTGCACGCGCCCCCAGTGCATGGTTTCAGGATACTTCCAGCCCATATAATCATAAACATATCTCTGGCGCGTCTCACTATCAGTGAGATCTTTGCCCCTGATTATAAGTGTCGTGCCAAGCATGTGGTCTTCCACTGCTCCCTCAAAATCAAGAAGAGGCCATGCAACGTATTTGTCGGAAACTTCAGGTCTTGGATGCGGCGTCTTTATAATCCGAAAAGCCACCCAATCCCTTATTGCCGGGTCTTTGTGAGCAATATCGGTCTTTATGCGAAGTACTGCTTCCTGTTCTTTATAATCGCCTGAAAGCATCTTTTTCCAGTACCCAAGATTCCTTTGCTCATTCTGTTCCCTGTGAGGACATGCCTTTTTTACGTCTTTTAGCGCCTTGAATTCCTCCTGCTCGCAGAAGCAGACATATGCGCCCCCTTTTTCAATGAGTTGTACAGCAACCTCATAATATTTCGGTATCCTGTCAGAGGCGATCACGACCTCATCGGGTTTTGCTCCCAGCCATTCGCAATCGTCAAGGTACCAGTCATACGCTTCAAGCATTGGGCGCTTGGTCGCAGGGTCTGTATCATCAAAACGGATAATGAACTTGCCATTATATTTTTTCGTGTATTCCGAGTTCACAACAATTCCGCGTGAACTCCCGATAGTTGGCGGTCCATTAGGGTTTGGCGCGAACCTCATCACAAGATCTCCCTTAACATCAAGCGGTGGCAAACCTTTTTCCGGCTCTTTCTTCTCCTTTAATTCTGCGATAAGCTCCGGGGCAAGATTGTTCAATTCCTGCTCCCATGATCCCGGTGGCATGCTGTTTATCTCATCCAGCACTTCTCCCACAAGTGAATTTACTTCTTTTGCCATGCCGCGAAGATCGGGGGAAGCCATGACTTTTCCCATGACTGCGCCTGCCTGCGGAAGCTTCTTGTACTTGACGGCATTCTGCAGGGCATATTTTTTAATAAGGGTCTTAATATCATCAGTAGTTAACATCGGAGCCTAAATCATCATCCAGTAATATTAAACTTCTGCGAAAACCAATCAATAAAGTTTATATTACTATCATTCATATTCAGAGGAGGTGATATACCATGCAGGCTGAGGTTTCAACATTATTTGGTTTAAATATTTATACTGAAAAGGGAATATATATTGGAAAAGTGAACGATGTCGTTCTTGAAGTAAATGAAAAGAAGGCAACGGGTCTTGCAGCTACAAAATTAAATAATAATATGTTCGAGCCCGGAAGTAAAGGTGTTGTAGTGCCTTTCAGGTGGGTACTGGCAGTGGGCGATGTTATTATTATAAGGCATGTGAAAGACCAGTTCAAGAAACCCGAAGAAGTCAGTGAAGATTATGATATCTCTCCTGAAGATGAGGAACAATAATTAATCTTGAATGATTATTTTTCAGAAAATGAAATGAAAGAGAGGGAGATATTTTCACACCTCAGGGTGTTCCCTCCTTTTGCAGTACGGATCGATGGCCGGGGTTTTAGTCGGGCACTTCGGCTTTTAGGCCTGGAAAAACCATATGACGAAGGATTTGCCCATGCAATGGCGGATTCCATCGGATTATTTTTCAAGGAAAGCGGGCTGAATCCTCTTTTTGCCTTCACGTTTTCAGATGAGATATCTTTATTTTTTAATGAAATGTCTTACAACAATAGGGTCGAGAAGATCGATTCCATTATTCCGGGATTTATATCCTCAGCGCTCACGATCCAGTTGAAGCTTGAAAAACCAGTATCCTTCGATTCAAGGGTCATTCTTCTTGGAAAAGAGGATATCTATACATATCTTTTATGGCGCCAGGCTGAGACGTGGAGAAACCATGTGAGTTCTTATGGATTTTATACGCTCCTGGAATCCGGATTAAATGAAAACGAAGCAGCATTAAGCCTTAAAAATATGAAAGCAGCCGAAATACATGAGCTTGTATTCAAGTACGGTATAAACCTTGCTGAAACACCTGCCTGGCAGCGATGCGGCATTATGGTTTACAGGGAGCCTTACGAAAAAACAGGTTATGATCCCATAAAAAGAATGGAAGTCACAACGAAGAGGACAAAGATAATCCAGGACTGGAATCTTCCAATTTTCAAGACTGAAGAAGGGAAGAAAATTATTGCAAAACTGGTTTCGTAAATACAGTGGTACATCCTGCCGATAACATTACGTTATATTATACTATTACAGTAGTCATCCGGAGCTAAAAATAAAACATGGATATATCAATAACGGTGTTTATTATTGCGGTTGTAGTTGCTCTTTTCATGGGGCTTAATATCGGAGGTAATAACGCAGCCGCATCAATGGGTGCAGCCTACGGTGCAAAGGTCAGGACCAAATACCAGGCAGTTCTTCTTATTGGCGTATTCTCAGTAATTGGCGCAGTAATAGATGGCGGTGCGGTCATAAAGACACTTGGAACAGGCATTCTCCCTTCTGGAACAATTTTGATCGAGGGTGCGATCATGGCAGTGGCGGCAGCAGGAATAACTGTTTTCCTGGCGAATTTACTCAGGGTCCCAATATCCACAAGCCAGGCAGCAGTAGGTTCCGTTGTTGGTATCGGTTTTTTCTACGGGGCCTCAAAAATAAATGCTCCATTTATCGGATATATCATAAGCTGGTGGATAATAACTCCATTACTTGCATGGTTGCTCGCATATGTGATGGGCAAATACCTGTATACGCGAATTCTTATCTGGCTTGCCGAACACCATGAATCTGATGCTTCGATAAAAAGATCCCTCAATATACTCCTGACACTATCAGGTTGTTATGTAGCATATTCAGCAGGCGCAAACAATGCTGCAAATGCAGTAGGGCCTTTTGTGGGTGCAGGCATCATAGGCGCCGTTCCAGGTGCCATTTTCGGAGGTCTTGCGATCGGTCTTGGTGCCCTCCTCATGGGCGGCAGGGTGCTTGACACGGTCGGAAAAGAGATCACTGAACTTTGTGTTATCAGGGCGACTTTCGTAGAATTTACATCAGCTTTTATAGTCCACATTGCATCAATACAAGGAATACCGGTTTCACTGGGTGAAATAGTCGCAGCGGGCATCATCGGCATCGGATGCGCTAACAGCGGGATGCATATTGTAAAAAGTGATGTTGTTAAGAAGATCCTGATAGCATGGTTCATTTCCCCACTTTTTGCGGGAGTAATTGCATTCGCGTTAATGAAGTTTTTACAGGTTTAATGTTCAACCTCATGAAGTTCATCCATGAACCTGGTAAATTTAATTCACCGCAAAGTTCGCAAAGCGTAGCTGCGATACTCTTTGTGAACTTTACCGTCCTGAGGTGAGAATTCTATGTTACCCCATGTCCGTGGTCATTAACTCTCTGATTTTGGTATCTCAACTACAAAAACAGCTCCCCCTTCAGGATTGTCCTCCACCCAGATATTTCCGTTGTGAAGTTCCACGATTTTTCGGGCTATTGCAAGACCCAATCCCGAACCTTTTATACCCGTCTTATCTTCCCTCTGGAATCTCTCAAAGACCAGTTTCTTATCCGCATCTTTTATCCCTGCGCCAAAGTCCATGACCCTGATAATCCATGAGGAATTCACTTCTTTGCCATCCACTACTATCTTTTTGCCATGCGGGGCATATTTTATTGCATTTGAAATAAGGTTTGCAAACACAGGCACAGTTACATAATCCAGTTATGGTCAAAGTAATATCATCACAATAAATACTTATTTATTCTTTAATGTAATGATATTACCTGCAACTGACCATGGTAACAATATCTTCTACATTTAAAAATATATCTGAAATCCCA
>JAPZAP010000093.1 GCA_027460585.1 Candidatus Methanoperedens sp.
ACGGATTCATGCCTTTATGGAATATCTGGTTCCTGAGTTCATTATTCAGGTATTCAGGATGTGTAGTATGGATCGCTGTTGCTTCATATATCATACCGTCAAGATAGACCGGAACATCACCAATTATTCCTTTGCGGATGGCTTCCTCCAGAACGATCATTACTTCCTGGCTTCTTCCCACAGCAAAAGTGGGTATAAGCACATTTCCTCCTCCCTCAAGAGTTTCTTTTGCGATTTCCTGCAAATGCCGCTCTGCATCCTTTCTTGAGGGCTGCATGTCTCTTGAGCCGCCGTAGGTTGCTTCCATTACGATGGTCTCAACGCGTGGGAAATCATTTATCGCCGGGTCAAATAACCGTGTCTTCTCATATTTGAAATCCCCTGTGAATGCGATATTATACAGGCCATCGCCAACATGAAAATGCGCGTTCGAGGATCCAAGGATATGACCTGCATTATGGAATGTCAATTTCATATCCGGGCCGATATCCGTGACATCTCCATAATTTAACGTGATAGTATGTTTCAGGACTTCCCTGATCATGGAAGATTCATATGGGGGTTTCTTGCCCTCACGGGCTGCGACATCAAGATAGTCAAGCTGCAGCAAGGCCATCAGGTCGCGCGTTGGAGGAGTGCAGTAAACGGGCCCTTCAAATCCATATTTGTACAGCAATGGAACAAGCCCGATATGGTCAAGATGTGCATGTGTAAGAACCACGGCATCTATCTGGCTTATGGGATGAACTTCAGGTACATACAGATAAGGGGAGCCATTATCTTCCCCGCCTACGTTAACGCCGCAATCGATCAAAATACGGGTTTCGGGTGTTGACAGCAGGAAACAACTGCGTCCTACTTCCCGGCAGGCGCCCAGAGTGGTCAATCGTACCCATTTATCCTTGGAAGAAACACCGCGGTGTATCTTCCTGCCGATGGCCTTCATAAGAGTTTTTCGCTCCTCCTTGTTAGCTCGCATGAACTGGCGAATATTGTTTACTGTTGTTGATTTCATCGGAGGTGTACGGACAACTTTTGGCGTCCACCCGATCTCTTTTGTAATCTCACGAAGGGTTTCGCCGTGCCTTCCAATGACAAGACCGGGTTTTTCCGCTTCAATTACGACCTCGCCTGTATCAACATCAAAAAAATGATTTGAAATTCCCGATTCTGCAGAAACGATCCTGGCGATCGCCTCAATTGCCTCCTCTGGCTGAGCAAGTACTTTGGGGTCTGGTCTTACAACCAAACGCTTTCTCAAATCCTTTGCAAGACCTTTGATCAGGTCGCCATCATCAGCGAATTTTCTTGGCTCTTCTGTATAAATAACAAGTTCAGGACCTTCAAAATCCACATTTGATATAGTGATATCTTTTGGGAGCTGCGCTCTTATTTTCTTTTTCAAATCATTTAATACTTCTTCAACTGTCATCGTTGTTCCTTTTAAAACACTAAAAAATAAAATATGAATTTACGTGAATGTATCACGTATTTTCTTAACTTCACTGTCTTCCACCTGGAAATACCCGTCCGAGGTGATCTTCACAACATTAATTCCATCGCCAGATGCAGAATCACGCTTCATGGCATTATGCAATGCGCGAACCGCAAGTTCTACTCCTTCATCAATAGGCATATTATCTACATACCTGTCCTCAAGCACGCCATAGGCCATTGGCGAACCTGAACCTGTTGAAACTGCTTTCTTTTCTTCGATTATTCCGCCTACTGCATCAAGTGAATATATGCCGGGCCCGTTCTTATCCACACCGCCTACAAGCAGCTGAACATAATATGGGTAGTACCTGTTGCCACTAAGTATATTAGCAAGAAGACTTACGACTCCCTTAACGGTCATGGATTCTTCCCTTCGCATTTTGTAGAGTTTTGACTCGACCTGCATCCATTTAACAAGTCTTTGGGCATCTCCTACTGACCCTGCTGTGGTCATTGCAACGAGATCATCTATCTGGTAAACTTTTTTTGCATCTTTACTTGCAATAAAGTGTCCCATTGTAGCTCTTCTCTCAGTTGCCAATACTACGCCCGTATCACAAACTAACCCGATCGTGGTAGTTCCTTTGTATTCATTATTATCCATTTTAAATACCTCTTAAACCTCATCACAAAAAATGAGAAAATTAGCATTATATAATCTGTTTGGGGGTATTTAAAGGTTTTTGCCCTGGTCAAGAAAAACCTTTATTTTTTCTGGCTTAACTACTTTTATTATGTTACCCAACGCTATGTAAACATATGTTCAGGCACGACATTATCATAGTGGGCGGGGGGCTTGCTGGCTTAAGAGCTGCCTTATCAGCAGCATCCGCCGATGTGGCAGTCATTTCAAGAGTCCATTCCCTGCGTTCGCATTCGATCGCAGCGCAGGGAGGGATAAATGCAGTTCTGAGCGAAAACGACAGATGGGAAGATCATGCTTTTGATACAATAAAAGGAAGCGATTATCTTGCAGACCAGGATGCAGTCGAAGTTCTTTGCAGGGAAGCGCCAGCAAGACTCGTCGAGATGGAAAACTGGGGAACACTTTTTTCAAGAACAGAAGCTGGAAAGATCGCACAGCGTCCATTCGGAGGCGCGGGGTTCCCCAGGGCCGCATATGCCCAGGACAGGACTGGCCACCATTTGCTCCATACATTGTATGAACAGGCCCTGAAAAATGGAATAAAGTTCTATGATGAATGGCTTATAACCCGGCTGGTAGTTGACAAAGGAAGATGCTGTGGAGTCGTGGGGTACAATATTGCGAATGGGGAAGTTATTGGTTTCCAGGCAAAAGCCGTGATTTTCGCAACAGGCGGATATGGAAGAATATACAGGCATTCCACAAATTCAATAATTAACACAGGTTTTGGCTGCGCCGTCGCATATCGCGCTGGAGCGCCCCTTGAAGACATGGAGTTTGTGCAATTCCATCCTACTACCCTTTATGGAACAAATATCCTCATAACAGAAGGCGCAAGGGGCGAGGGGGGCTATCTCGTGAACAAGGATGGAGAGCGGTTCATGAAGCGATATTCTCCTCATCTGGTTGACCTTGCGCCAAGGGATATCGTGGCGCGGGCGATAAAAACCGAGATAAACGAGGGCAGGGGCTTTGAGGGTGGCTATGTTAACCTTGAACTCATGCACCTGGGAGGTGGAAAGATCAAAGAACGTCTCCCCGGCATAAGGCAGATAGCAATTGATTTTGCAAACATTGATCCTATTTTTAAACCAATACCCGTTCAGCCCGGTCAGCATTATTCCATGGGAGGCATCGCCTCAAACAGGAACTGTGAAACTGCAATATCGGGTTTCTTTGCCTGTGGGGAATGTTCCTGCATCAGTGTCCATGGAGCCAACAGGCTAGGCGGGAATTCCCTGCTGGAAACGATTGTTTTCGGGAAGATCGCAGGAGAAAATGCGCAAGTATATGCAAATTCAAATGTGTTCCTTGAGAAGGAAATGATCGAGAAAGCAGTAGTTGAAGAAACAAACAGAATATCGTTTTTGCTGGAACGAAACAAAGGTGAGGAATTCTTCAATATTCGGGATGAACTTAAAAACATCCTTGATGAAAATGTGGGAATATTCCGAAATGAGTTTGACCTCGCGATAGCCCTTGATAAGATCAGGGAGCTTCAAAAGCGTTACAGGAATGTATATGTCCGAAATAAAGGTGTTATTTTTAACCAGGAGCTTGTTAACGTGATCGAACTTGAAGGAATGCTGGATGTCGCAGAAACGATATGTCTGGGAGCAAAAGCCCGCACAGAGAGCCGTGGTTCTCATTTCCGCTTCGATCACACACAGCGGGATGATGCAGGCTGGCTAAAACACACTATTATAACATTCATGCCCCAGGAGCCGCGCATCGATTTTAAACCTGTGAGTATTACAATGTTCCAGCCGCAGAAAAGGGAATATTGACAAAAAAAATTTGATGAATTCTAATTTTTCAGACAGCTTATTGCGTCTTTATCTCATATCCATCAAACATTTTTCTCATAATAGTATCCTGGCATGTGCCAAAACCGGGCGTAGCTATTTTCTTGCCATTTAAGTCCTCTATGGATCCAATATCTGAATCAGACCTGACCACAAGAGAAGTACCTCCCGAATTAACACCACTTACGATAAGAATTCGTCCATTGTCATTTACCTTATATCTTAAAAGCACAGTGGCTCCCAGTGTCCCCGCATCGATTTCCCGGACCTTGAAAGCATCAGTCAATGCCCTTCCGGATCGATAACCAATGAACTGGATGTTCTTTCCGGTTACGAGCCCGGATTTTTCGAAGTAACCTTCTTTTTCCGCTATATACATGGCAAGATTAAGGGAACTACCTTCAATATATCCGAACTTGAGGCTTCCGTTGACACGAGGTGGAATCCAGTCGGGATCTTCGTCCAATTTCTTTTTTACTTCGTTGTAATATTTTGTTATAAATACTTTTGAAAGAAAATCATCAACATTATTGTATCCTATAGAACTGATATTTTTATTGATAACACCTGCTTTACTAATTATTCCTATAGCTCTTTTTGTTTCATTAAGATCGGGATATTCGTTATATACTGTATTATTAATCGCTGCCGATACCGTCACCCGGTCAAGACCTAAGAATTCCTGGCCGTAATCCAGTACTTTTTCTTTGTTAGAATGGTTATTTATGAATCTTGTGCTCTTAACCTCAGCCCATACCAGAGCTCTTATCATATTTTCATCGTTCATATCTTCAGAAATCGCAAGTACTAACGACGGATGGTTCTCCCAGGCGTCACTTGAATTGAGAAGATATTTTGCGTAACCCTGCGTGACAGCTTTTGATGGGTATGGTTCCCAGGATATGAAACCTGCGATCGTACCGTTCTCAAGCGCATTTGACATCTCATCTGCGGTCATGGAAACAACATATATCGATTTTGTATTATCTTGTTTTTCATAAAACGTAGATCCGACTGCTGCAAGTATGAGTACTACTGCGCCCAAAATTACGTAGGTTTTCATGTTTATTCATCCTTTTTTCAATTTGAAACTGAAAGTGCTGCCCTTTCCTGGTTCGCTTTCCACGTTAATTACACTGTCATGCGCCCTGATGATCCCGCTTGATATCGAAAGCCCGAGTCCGCAGCCGCCGGTTTTTCTTCTTGAAGAACTGTCCACCTGGTAAAATTTATCAAATATTTTTTCGAGTTTTTCTTTCTCCATTCCAATTCCCGTATCTTTCATACTGACCTCAATGCTATTGGAGTCTTCCGCTGCTGAAAGGATTATGCTTCCACCACCAGAGGTGAATTTCAATGCATTTTCAAAGAGATTATTCAGGACGATAATAAGCTTTTCCCTATCAGCCATTACAGATGAAAGATCATTGGGGATATCCAGGATGATAGAAATATTTTTCTTATTGGCAATTTGTTTTATGTTCTCAAAGGATGCATCTGCTATTTCACGAATGCTGACATTTTCAAGATGCAGTTCCGTTTTACCTGCTTCGATCTTTGACAGGTCAAGAATATCGTTTATAAGCCTTGTCTGGCGGTCAATATTTCTAATGATTATCGAAAGTAGCTCTTTCCTGGTGGCATTATCGATATTTTCTTCGGATTCTAAATGTTCAGCTGATATCTTCATAGAAGAAAGGGGAGTTTTCAACTCATGGGAAACAAGAGATAGAAAATCAGATTTTAATTCATCCAATTTTTTTAATTCTTCATTGGCGCAAGTAAGTTCTTTGTTCTTTTCTTCGAGGTCTTTATTTGCAAGCTCTATTTTTGCCTCCAGTTTTTTCCGGATTTCAAGGAGTTCACCGGCCATAGAATTAAAGAGTTCTGTGAGCCGCCCGATCTCATTCACAGAAGTGACCGGGATTGGCTTGAAATTGCCGCGAAGCAAACCCATAGACCCTTCTTCCAGGGATTTTATGGGTCTTGTGATATTACCTGAAATAACTACTGCAAAAAAAACCACCCCCATCACTGCAAACAGGGAAATAGCAACCATTACCTTACCCAGTATCAGGACTCCCACATACGCCTCATCGATATTCTTCTCTACTATGAGCCCCCACCTGTAAAGGGGCAGCCAGTAATAAGAGCCTAAAACCTTTTGGCCTTTATAATTGACATATTCATTTATGCCATTTTTTTCATATGTGACTTCTTTAACCGCAAAATTATTATTGATGTTTTCCTGCAAAATACGCGACCTGTTCTTATGGAATATTATGTCCCCATCCTGGTTTACAATAAATACCTCCCCTGATTTTCCGATATCGATCTTTTCTATTATCCTGTACAGGTTCTCAAGGCTTACCCTGGCGGCAAGAACTCCCACTGTTTCTCCATTCTTTCTAACAGGGCCTGTAATTATTATTTCCGGAGTATCGGAAATATTAGAAAGAGAAACATCAGATACATAGATATTCCCTCTTAATGCTTCCTGGAAATAACTTTTCTGACCTTCATTTCCAGTGCGATCAATATCAGAGAACGTTATGTTGCCCGAAGGGTCAAGCATATAGAACTCCCTATATACTCCCTGATGTTCATTTTCAAAAATTTTGATATAATCTTTAAACTGTTCTTTCGGTGATTCAACAGCCACATTTAATTGGGATATTACGCGTATATCATCTTTTCTTGCATCCATCCAGTTCTCAATGGCATTTCCTGTATTCTCTGTCGCCCCGGAAAGAGTTGCCCTGACAGAATCACGAATTGCTCCTTCGCTGTAATTATAGGATATGTAAACGACTGCGGACAATGGTAGTACTGATATCACCAAAAAAAAGATGATCAATTCAGAACGGATTCTCACAAATCCTCGAATTCAGATTATTGATCCCCAAATCTACGCATGACGCTTTTTATACGGGCTTTTAATTCATTGAGATTGAAAGGTTTGGTCACATAATCATCGGCACCAATATCAAGACCTTTTACTTTTTCCCTGACCGCATCTTTTGCCGTGAGCATGATAACAGGGATATTTTTCATAACGGGATCTTTTTTTAAGTGTGCACAAACTTCATACCCATCCATTCCTGGCATCATGATATCAAGAAGAATCAGGTCAGGTATATTGGCCTTCGCTAATTCAAGAGCTTCAAATCCATTGCTTGCTCCCATGACAAGATAATCTTCGGCTTCAAGTGACAATTTTAATGGCAGGAGCGTATCGATCTCATCATCAACCAGGAGGATCTTTGACCTTGTGTCAGAAAAATTCTGGATCCTTTCTGCGATCTCCGCTTCCCGGATACCAAGCAATCTTGATATTTCTGAATTTGATATTTTCTCGTTTTTCTTTATTAATTCAATTATCTTATTGTCGATCGCATCCCTTATCATGGCTTGTCACCACCGTTGGTCATATCTTTCAGATCATTATTGATCTTAAGCAGGTATTTTGTCAGGTCATTATCCTTATTCAGCCTGAAAACACGGATCTGTTTCCCAAGCGGTGTTTCGTTTATTATTTTAATCTCAAGGAGCGGCTCTATGACCCTTGATACTGTTGAATGGGAAAGACCGGTTTCCGCCGCAATACCCGACAGGTAAGTGTCGTTGTCCTTATTATCAAGCAAATACTCAAGTACCACAAGTTGAGCTGTTTTTCCAAAGATTTTTTCAAGAAAATTGGGATTCTGCATAAATAAGGTTAAGATTGCCATATTGTTATATAATCTTATCTTTTTTAATCATCTAGTTATTATCAGACTCAAACAGGAGTATAAATTAAAATACTCACGCTATTTTGTATATGGCTTGCATATGATATGACTGGTCTAACCGAAAATATTAAATACTACCTATTCTATCAATAAGCTTGTCGATTAATAGACGAGATTGGCCGGGTGGTATCGGCAGGCTGGGGAGTGGGTGGTCAAAAATAATTACCTCCTCCATATACCACTTATCCCCATCCTGATTCTTCTAGTTGTAAATATCACCAGAGGCCCTGATGACATTTAATTCGAAGAGAGAATCCTTGTGAAATACTTTTGGATTCTACAAAAAAATATTTTATAAATAGAATAATAATTAGGGGGGCCTTTATAGATTAATGACGTCTGGAAAACCTTAATACATCATTCTATTCATGTAAACTCTGTTAATTAAAATTTGCATGAGCATTTTAGATTCTTTAGCAGAAAAAACCAACAATAGAGTCAAGTATAAATCAGGGGACGATTATCAATTATTCCATGCCGGAACTTTATTTATGCCTGAAAATGAAAAACTGAAATTGAAGGCCCTAATAGATATTGCTTCAATAAATATCAGTTCTGATTTTGATGAAATCCTTAAAAATATATTAAAAATTTCGTGCCAGGCCATGGACGCACATTCTGGTACAATAATGTTGCTCGATGAAAAGACAGATGAACTAATGATGGTAGCAAGCTGCGGATTGCCGGATGATTACATTGACCAGATGTATGCTGCCGCAAAAGTAGCGGGGGTAGGGCTTATCTCAAGTCCGTCCGGGACTGTTTTGAAAACCGGGAAATATTATGAAGTCCCGAATCTGTTTGAAGAGCCAAAATGCAGACCGTGGTACAAACTCTCAAAAGAATTGGGATTCACTTCGCAGATATTCACTCCCATAATGCGTGGAATAAAAGTTGTCGGTCTATTAAATATTTATAAGGCTAATATACATCATTTCACGGAAGAAGATATCGATTTTGTTATGTTGGCCGCCCATCAGGCATCTTCCGTAGTACAAAATGCAAGAATGTGCAGCAGATTGAAAAATAATGTGGAAGAACTTAATGAATATAAAGTTCATCTCGAAGATAAATTAAAGGAGTCACACAAGAAACTTTTTTTATCGGAAAACTACCTGAGATCTATAATAGAATCTTCATTTGATGGAATAATTGTTCTTGATGAAAATTGCATCTTTGAGTTTATTAATGATTCTTTTCTCAGGATAACAGGTTGGACAAAGGAAGAAATAATTGGCTATCATCTTATGAAGGTAATGCCAGAAGATAGGACTGAATTCATCCTACAGCACTTGAATAATACTCAAAAAGATATTCCGGATGATTTTGAGACAAGAATAATAACTAAAAACGGAAATATAAAATATGTAAAATCTTCCAGCACAATTACAATAATCAATGGTGAAAAGAAATTTGTAAGTGTTTATAAGGATATTACTGAAAATAAAACCCTTGAATTAGCTCTCAAAGAATCAGAGGCAAAATATCGTGACCTCTTTGAAAATGCAAATGAAGCTATGTATACGCACGATTTGAAGGGAAATTTCCTGAGTGTTAATAAGCTTGGATTACAACTGCTTGGCGGAACTGTAGAAGAAATAATCGGATCTAATATAAAAGAGTGGATTGCACCTCAAAGTTATAAGATATTTGAAGACCGGGTCAGGAAGATATTCTTGAACCAGCCTTTAGAGCAGCCTGTTGTCATAGAAGTAATTAACAAGAATGGGGAGCATAGATGGGGAGAAGTCACGACCAGGCTCATTAAAGATGGGGACAGGATAGTGGGAGTTCACGGAATATCCAGGGATATTACTGAGAAAATCAGGCTTCAAAAGGAACTCAAAGAATCTGAGGAGAAATATCGTGACCTCTTTGAAAACGCCCAGGATGCCATGTATGTTCTGGATAATGAAAATAATTTTTTAAAATTGAACACAATTGGTATCCAAACTCTCGGATGTACAAAAGAGGAAGTTATTGGCAGCAATATTTCCAGATGGATCACACCTGAAAGTATGAGAGTTATTAATGAGCGTAGAAAACAACGTCTATCCGGGGAAAAGGTCACTCCTACAGATATCATTGAAATCGTGGCCAAGAATAATGAACACAGGTGGGTTGAAATAAGAACCAGAATCATCCGATCAGATGACAGAGGAATAGAAATACATGGAATTGCCAGGGATATTACTGAAAATCGGCTATTGAAACTAGAACTCACTAAATCCAATAAACAACAAAAGCTTCTATGTCATCTGATCCAGGGTACACGTGGAGGAAAGACCCGTGCATTGATCCTGAAACATATTTCTGACAAATCTTATAATGCCAATCAACTGGCAACAGCTTTGAATATGGATTATAAAACTATCCGGCATCATCTTAATGTCCTGATCAAAAATGGAATAGTAGGAAAAAGTAATGATGGATATTCGGATTTATATTTTATATCGGATGATATAAATTTTAATTTAAATGGATAACCCAAAATATCTCTACAAATAATACTTTTAGGGTTTGGAATAAGTTTGGGTAAAACCTTAATATAATTCAATTAAATTTTGTAATGCTAATTAATATTCAAGACGGGGATAAATGGAAAGGATGGATGCATGAAAATTCTTGTAATCGAGGATGAACCAAACAATATGATGCTTATGACGTATCTACTGAAAAAATACGGTCATGAGCCTATAGAGGCTTTCACAGGAGAGGAAGGTTTAGAAAAAGCCGCTGCTTCCCGACCCGATCTCATACTTATGGATCTCAGGCTTCCCGGTATTGATGGGCTTGAGACTACCCGCAGGATGAGAAAAATGGAAAACATACTGGACGTGCCCATAATAGCTGTTACTTCATATTCGATGGCAGATGATTTAGGAACTATAAAGAAAGCGGGATTCAATGGTTGTTTAGAAAAACCCATCGACCCATTAAAAATAAATGACAAAATAATGGGAATGATCGAAGCAACAAAATAGTTTTTTTAATCCTATCCATCCTGTAAATCCCGTCCAGATGCTCTTTAGAAACTCACTTTTCTTTAAAAAAAGTTTATAGCCAATAAAACTATACTACACACGACGTGACATCCATGGCAGAACCAAAAGAAAAAGCGATACAAGAAAAAAAGGCAGTACTCCCCGGAAAATCAAATTTCAGTGAATGGTATAATGAACTTCTTCTGATGGCGGAAATAATGGATGTGCGCTATCCGGTCAAAGGACTTTATGTCTGGTTCCCATTCGGGTTTGATGTGAGAAAAAGAACTTATGCGATCATTCGTGAACTTCTTGACAAAGACCATAAGGAAGCGCTTTTTCCCCTGCTTATCCCCGAAAACGAGTTCATGAAGGAAGCTGAGCATATCAAAGGTTTTGAAAATGAAGTTTATTGGGTCACCCATGGCGGAAAAAATGAACTTGATGTCAAACTTGCCCTACGTCCCACGAGTGAAACTGCAATATATCCGATGTATAAAGTCTGGGTGCGCTCCCATGCAGACCTTCCTATAAAGATCTACCAGATAGTGAATACCTTCAGGTATGAAACAAAACACACCCGCCCGCTCATTCGCCTACGCGAGATAACTTCCTTCAAGGAAGCCCATACCGTTCATGCCACATGGGATGAAGCTGCAAAACAGGTGGAAGAAGCAACACGGATCTACCAGGAATTCTACAGGAGACTTGCCATTCCCACTATCGTTTCAAAACGTCCTGAATGGGATAAATTCCCTGGCGCTGATTACACAATGGCGGTAGATACTCTCATGCCAGATAACAAGACATTGCAGATAGGTACCGCGCATCATCTGGGAAGCAATTTCGCAAAGACATTTGATATAAAATATGAGGACATAAATGGTGAGCAGGTGCTTGCACACCAGACATGCTACGGGATTTCGGAGAGAAGCATCGCTGCGCTTATTTCAATTCATGGTGATGACAAAGGACTTGTGTTCCCGCCGGAAGTGGCGCCCACGCAGGTCGTTGTTATTCCCATTATTTTCGGGAAGAGCGATGATGTGGTTACGGCTTGCCGCGATGTCGCACGACGATTAAAAGAAAGCGGGATAAGGGTCGAACTTGATGAGAGTGATGAACGGCCCGGAGCCAAGTATTACAAATGGGAAATGAAAGGCGTTCCGCTCAGGGTTGAGATAGGACCGCGCGACCTTAAGAATAATGTTGCTACCATTGTCAGAAGGGATACAGGCAGTAAGGATACTGCGCCGTTAAATGATATTGAGATCGAGATAAAGAAGCGGTTTGAAATGGTGCATGACAGCCTTTATGAAAAAGCTGTTAAATCATTGGAAGGGCGTTTGATCGACTGCTCCACACTTGATGAGGTCAAGGAAAAAATTCCGACTGGAATTGCAAAAATACCCTGGTGCGGTGAACGCGATTGCGGACTATCGATGGAAGAAGCTGTGGGCGCAGGAATACTTGGGATACCAGAGGGTAAACTGGGAACAGGAAATGGAACCTGCCCGGTATGTGGAAAGGTGACTAGTAATATCGCAATAATGGCGAAGACATATTAAGATATAAATTATCTAAATGTTAATATTCGTCCAGCAAGAAACAAAGACAAGATCTAAAGGAAAATAACACATAATTAAATACTATATGTAATCATATGCTTACAACATGGAAACATTAAATGGATCAATAACTGCTCGGTTGACAGGAAAAGATATTAAGAAAATAGATTCTTTGATCATAGCTGGCCTATATAATAATCGTTCAGATTTCTTGAAGAATGCTGCAAGACATTTATTAAGGGAAGAAGCTCCGGAAATACCAGATTTGATCCTGAGATTACAGTTACAGGCAAGAGATAAACATATTTCTAAAGATCAGGTATTAAAAGATATTCGTAATGTGCGCCATCAACTCTATTCGGAGTCGTTTGGCGATGAATAAATTTTTTCTAGATACGACCATTATTATCAGTTCAATTGTTCCAGATAGAAGTGAGTATATTTCTTGTGTTTCAATTTTGCTCCAGAATAATATCCCTTTATTAACGAACGATTATGTTATCAAAGAAACCCGAAGAGTTTTGAAGGATTCCTATTCATCCGACCTGGGTGATATAAATAAATTTATTGAATTTCTTTCAACAAAATTGGAAATTGTGAAAACTCCTTCAAAAGAAGAGTTTTCAAACATCATATCAAATGACAAATCTGATAGACCGATAATATTTTCTGCCAAAAAACATCAATGCATATTAATTACGGATGATATTCCTACTAAAAAGGAGGCACTAAAATACGTGATGGCACTTCACTCTAATGAAGCGATAGAAGTCTTTGAAATAAAACTATCAAAAAATAGAAAGAGTGAGAAATTAATAGAATATTTGAAAGAGTCGGAGGATGAAGAGTATTTGCTCAAAATATCCGATTGATTTGGACTTCAAAATTCAAAATGATAAATGAAAAGAGATTTAATAGACATCTACAATAATAGAGTTAGTAAGAATGTCCAAAATCCCCAAATCCGAAAAGAAGCCCAACCAACAATATGACCATAAAACCAGGGCACGATGCAATAATCGGTATTTCGGGAGAATGCTATGATAAGCCATGAAATCCTTGATGAAGTCGCGCGCCGCATTGTAGAAAAATTCCATCCTGAAAAGATCATACTTTTTGGCTCCCAGGCGCGAGGTACAGCCGACAGCCACAGCGATGTGGATCTTCTGGTAATCTCCGCTATTAAAGAAAAGCGCAGAAAATTAATGGTCGATATGAGAAGTGTACTCAATGAATTGGAATATGCGTTTGATTTAATAATACTGACCAGAGAAGAATTTGAGCGCGAGAGAAAGATACCTGGCACTGTCGGACGATATGCATCAAAGGAGGGAAAGGTGATTTATGAGCATTCCTGATCAGGATCATATCGAGAACGTAATACTCTGGATGAGCTATGCCGATGAGGATTTGGGTCTTGCGAATTATGCATTGAAAATGCCAGGAGGCCGTCCATACAGGCTTATTGCATATCATGCGCAGCAATGTGCTGAAAAATATCTGAAGGCGTATCTGGTTTATCATGATATTGATTTTCCTTATACACATGACATCCAAAAGCTATTAAATTTATGTGGCTCTAACATATGGATCGAAAAAATAAAAGAGGCGGAAGAATTAACGCCTTATGCCATCTCTGCCCGATATCCCGGGATGGATGAACCTGTAACAGAAGATGAAGCACATCATTCTGTAAATCTTGCTTCAAACGTGAAAAAAACAATAAGAAAAGTTCTTGCAGATAATGGCATGAACCTTGAGGAGAAACGTTCACAGTGAAATCCACAATCAATCGCCTCATAATTCCCGAAATGACTATAAAGGAAGGAATCGATTAAAGAACACAACAATAAACCCAAGAGAACGAAGGGCTTAAAAGAACTATTATGGATCTTGAAAAAATCGCAAAGGAAATAAGAGAATTTGAGGGTGTGACGCGCAAAAAGCCACTCGCAGAGCTAATAAATATTTTCGAGACCGTGCGCTCGGAATATTCCAGTTCGATCGTGGATTTCGGCGACGATGCAGCTGTCATCGATATCGGTGGGGATGATTACGTTCTTTTTGCAGCCGATGGCATCTGGGGGCGCCTCGTGAATGCAAGCCCCTGGTGGGCTGGATACACATCAGTTCTGGTCAATGTCAATGATATCGCAGCAATGGGCGGAAAACCAGTTGCCATGGTCAATGTACTCTCCTCAAATAACAGGAACGCCTGCAAGGAGCTTCTCAGGGGAATCAGGGACGGCATCGCAAAATTCGGTGTTCCTATGGTGGGCGGGCACATGCATCCCGACACACCCTATACTTCACTATCAGTTGCCATAATAGGAACTGTCAAAAGGGGATGCGAGATAAAAAGCGGCACTGCAAAGGCAGGGGATGTCGTAATAGCTGCATACGATATGGACGGGAAAATGGGACCGAATTCACCGTACAGTTTTGATTCAACTACCTTTAAAGAGCCTGACAAGGTTCGCGCCAAATATACTGTAATGCAGGAAATAGGTGAAAAGAAACTTGTCACGGCTGGAAAGGATATCAGCAATCCCGGACTTATAGGGACACTGGCAATGCTTCTTGAGACCAGTAAAAAAGGGGCTTGTGTTGATCTTGGGAAAGTGCCTGTGCCAGCAGGAATTGATTTCACGCAATGGTTGAAGGTTCACCCGGCGACAGGATTTATAGTGACGGCTTTGCCTGAGAATGAATCTGAAGTAATCGGTCTTTTTAAGACAGCAGGATATGCAGCCGCAAATATTGGTGTTGTGGATGACAGCTCAAAACTTGACATTTGCCATAGAAATAAGTGCGCTACTGTGTTTGATTTTAGCAAAGATGTCGTTACAGGCATAACGCAATAATCTGATTGAATAAACTCAAAAAAGAGCAAACAGCACCATAATAAAAGGGTCTATTCTTTCTTTATAAGTTTTGCTTTTATGAAATAAATGCTTATAGCAAGCACTGCCAGGGCGAATAGCGCATCAAATATGGGCTTATATCTATAATCAATGAAATTTCCTATCAGCATATCTATTGAATTATACAATTTAAACGCCGCAAGTACAGCAAATAGCATCGCCATCAGGAATATTCCCAGATAAAAATAATCCTCGATTTTTTCCCGGTTGACCATTTTATAACCTCCGTCTCAATATGAATACCACCATTAGAGCTGAAATCGCCGCATATATTTCAAACCCGGGCTCCTTTGGAGTTGCTGTTGGCGCTGGATATCCTCCAAACATTTGTTCTTTACTTACCGCTGCCGCAGACGACCCGGCTTCACGCACGAACTTAGAAACCTCAAGATTCATTTTCTTCTCTACACTTTCCTTTGGGACTGTTTTTGTAGGTGCAAGGAGCACGGGTTTCTCCCATGTATTAATCAATGTCTCACCGCGCCATAGCTCCACGACCACCATATAATTGTATTCATCAGGGACAACAAGCTGCACGGTTTTGACAGCTGTCGTCTCATTTTGAATCGTTCCAGTTTCAGCATTTGTTTTATCAGCGATCAGGTTGGAATTCGCTTCTCTTGCCTTCACTATCAATTTCAGGTTATCGGAAACATCCGGACCTTTATTCTCAAGATATATATCAGATTTTATCGAAACTTTCCCCGCTGAAACGTTGGCAACTGTAAAATCAATATTATTCACAGTCACACCGCTGCGTTTTGACTCCGGAGTCATTGCATCTAATCCCTGGATATTGACAGTGCCGCTATCGCGAATGCTTCCATTATCAAAAAGGAGTATGTTCAATTCATACCCGCCATTTCTCTCCACATTCAGGTTCGTGGAAACAGAAAGCGTTTTCTCAATATCTGATTCTGTTTCAGGTATAGGTGTAAAAACCTGTGTCTCAAGAAGCTTTGTATCGCTGTTTATAGCCCGGATCAGCATTGTGGCGTTCTTTGTCTTGCTCCCGGCGTGATTGATATATGCTGTAACATTCACTTCTATCCTGGCAGAAGTAACTTCCACTGGTTTGACATCCACGTCGCGAATGGTCAGGGAAGACGGAGGAAGCCATTGTGGCGATTGTTTCTGAAGAACATCTTTATTAAGCGCAACCATGGCAAAAGATAAGACTAACACAGATGCCAGTATTATTGTGAGAATGTAACCCGGTTTCATAAGACTGATGTGTAAATAGACCGACTTAGTAATAAATGTTGTGGCTGGCCAATTTATCGTCGCTTGAAAAGTTTATCAAGCTCCTGCCTGTTAAAAGAGATCATCGTGGGTCTTCCATGCGGGCA
The DNA here is from genome assembly GCA_027460585.1 of Candidatus Methanoperedens sp. GTDB lineage: Archaea > Halobacteriota > Methanosarcinia > Methanosarcinales > Methanoperedenaceae > Methanoperedens. The sequence goes on from JAPZAP010000093.1 coordinate 16,565, forward strand.
TGTATAAGGATTCTCTGTCTGCAAAAGCTGCTTAATGAGGTTTTCCATCTGGGATGTCGAACAAACCGCTCCCGCTTTAAGCGCGCTTCTGCATGCGATAGTTTTTGTCACCCTCTCAAAGATCCCTGTTTCATCTTTTATCTTTCCTTGCGAAAGTATATCAGAAATAATATCATGCACCATTAGAGGATCTTCGAGTTTTCCAAGAACAATAGGCACTGCCGTTACCGCAAATGTACCAGATCCGAATTCAGATATCCGAAAGCCGAACTCTTCAAGGTAAGGTATTGTTTCATTCATCAGGGTTTTCTCTCTTTGATCAAGTTCTATATTTATTGGGACGATAAGTTCCTGCGAATCATCCTTCTTTGACGCCCTGACAAGTTCAAAAAATACGCGTTCATGGGCTGCGTGCTGGTCTATTATCATTAGACCATCCCCCGTTTCTGCAATTATGTAAACGCTATCTACCTGGCCAAGAACCCTTACCTGCGGCATTTCGATCCCGGTCGGTTTTTCAAATTCTTCGCCAAATCTTTCAGATCGCCTCAATCTTCGTTCCGTGTCTTTTGCCGAAGGTCCAAAATCGGTGACCGTCTCCTTTACCATAGGGGAACTGTAAGCAGGTTCGCCGTACAGGAGTGACTGTTGTGACTGCTTCGAAGGAACTTTTATTTCAGGGATCAGGTTCTTTCCAGAAAGCGCATCCCTGACCGAGCGCGTAACCATATCACATATATCCCTCTCATGGCTCAGGCGGACCTGGTTCTTTGTTGGATGTACATTGACATCCACTTCCTTTGTATCAACGTATATCTTTAATACCGAGATCGGAAAACGCCCTTTTGGAATAAGCGTGCCATACCCGTCCCTTAGTGCAAAACCGATCGCTTTTGAATTAATGCTGCGATCATTGATGAAAAAAGACTGGAAAAGAAGATTGCTACGCAATAATTCTGGTTTTGAAATGAAACCTGTTATCCTGATCGTTCCTGCTACAAGATTTACAGGGAGCATAGCTCTTGCCACCTCCTGACCGTAAATATGTATTATCGTATCCAGGAGTTCTGCCGCTGGTGATCGAAGTATCTCTTTGCCGTTGTTGAAAAGCGAAAAAGATACGCCATTATGGCCAAGCGCCATCCTTGTTACCACATCGATTATCTGGGCAAGTTCAACACTATCTGATTTTAGATATTTTTTCCTGACAGGCGTATTATAAAAGAGGTCATTCACAAAAACAGATGTCCCGTCGGGAGCGCCGGTCTCAATGATGCTTATCAATTTCCCGCCTTTGATAATTACTTTTGTCCCTGCAAGTTCATCTCTTGTTTTTGTCATTATTTCAACATTTGCAATGGCGCAAATGGACGAGAGAGCTTCGCCCCTGAATCCCATCGTTCTTACGGTTTCTATATCTTCAACATTTTTGATCTTGCTTGTAGCATGTTTAATGTAAGACAACGCTGCATCATCCTTACTCATCCCGCAGCCATTATCCGTAATGCGAATGGAGCTTTTTTTGCCCATCGTGGCATCGATCCTGATGGTATCTGCGCCGGCATCTACGGAGTTTTCGACAAGTTCCTTAACAACGGATGCGGGTCGTTCGATAACTTCCCCGGCTGCTATCTTGTTTATGGACGCATCATCAAGAAGGTGGATTTTTCCCATATTTTACACCAGCATTTGCACTTTTTATAGTTCATCTCAAATCTAAAGTTTATCTTTAACGATTTTGTATTGGTTATATAAAATCATACTCAAAATGATACATATCGACAAAGAATAAAAAACCGTATCCGTGCCCAGTCCCGTAAAACCTTTTTCCAGCACGTATCTTATTCCGCCGATTATTGCCGTAATTATAAAAACAACCCCCATAGATGTTACAACTCCGCCAACGAACAACCATGGATATAATGCGCCTCTTTTTTCATAAAATACTGACGCTAGGACAAATCCTATGGCGAACAATAAGAGAATAACATAAGGCGGGACAGGGTATGGATCAATCTTTAGTATATAATTAATTCCATAGACAACCGCAATCATCATCACAACAGCGATCCCTATTACTATGAAAAGTACTCTCATAAAATCCCGGGGGGCGAATTTTACTTCAATTTTCCGTATAGCAAAATATAAAATCAGGCTCAGGATCATGGATATCGAAAAAGCATAGGCCAGGGTTTCTATGCCAATATCTGTCAAACCCTTTTCCCAGATAAATTTCATTCCTGCAAGACCTGCCATTACAAGAAAAGTCAAGCATGCCGATACCATTGCTCCGCCGATGATTTCCCTTGGATAAACAGCTTTTATCTCCTGTTCAAAAAATACCGTGAATATAACGAACCCAATAGAGAACAGGAATAAGAAATAATACGGCTCAATAGGAAAATCCGTAGGTCCAGCCTGGAATATCGATTTTATCCCGTAGGCAACCGAAATCATGATGTACGCTAAAACAGCCACTGTACCCAGTATTCTGGCAAAGTCATTTGATTTTAACTTGATAGTATCCCTCTGAAAACAAAATATGATTATCAGTATTTAAACAATTTGATGAACTCCCGGTTTTTTGGAGATGTTCCGGACTCTACATGTCCCGGAACAAATAGCAATAATTTAATATTACTAAGTCATTATGTTCCCCTTCAGGAGTGTAAACATATATTCATAGAAACATTCCGGAGAAACGGAGAAAATAACGAATGAAACTTCCAGTGGTTCATCTACCTGATATACAGGCAAACCAGCCTGAAATTGCCCTGACCTTGACGCGCGTGGGGGTAACGGACGTCAAGAAACTTGTTGAAGTAGCGCGAAAAGATAAAAGACCGATCGTGCTTGTGTCCACATTTGATATTTTTGTTGACCTCCCATCAGACAGGAAAGGAGCGAACCTCTCAAGGAATTTTGAGGCAATAGATGAAGTCCTTGAAGAAATGATAGCTTCGCCTGTGTATGAAATCGAAGACCTTTGCGGGGAAGTTGCAAAAAGACTCATCCACAGGCATGAATATGCATTCAATGCCGAAGTAAGGATGAAGAGCGAATATGTGCTTAAAAGGGAAACTCCTGCAACAAAGATAAAATGCCAGGAGGTAGTGAATATCTTCGCCGAGGCAAAAGCGGTACGCGGAAAAAAAATCACAATTAGAAAACTTGTTGGCGCTGAAGTCCTTGGCATTACAGCATGTCCATGCGCCCAGGAAATAATGATAGATAAAGCCAGGACAGAATTGAAAACGCTTGGCGTGGGATCAGAT
>JAPZAP010000094.1 GCA_027460585.1 Candidatus Methanoperedens sp.
CTTGCCCAGTATATCCAGCATGCTCCTCCGGCTATCCCTAATAAGAGAATGCCGGGTGGGGTAATACTTGAAGAAGGCGATATAATTGCGATAGAACCCTTTGCCACAAATGGCGCGGGAAAGATACACGATGCAGGAAGCGCCGAGATATTTCACATTGTTTCAGAAAGACCTGTAAGGCATCCTTCGGCAAGAAAGTTATTAAAGGAAATTGAAAAATACAAAACCCTTCCATTTGCAAAAAGATGGCTTGGTGAACATGTTGATTTTGCGATGCTTACTCTTGTCAAGGCAAATATAATCAGGCCATACCCTATTCTTAAAGAAGTAGAGGGCGGTCTTATTTCACAGGCCGAGCATACCGTTATAATAACAAAAGATGGCTGCGAGGTTATTACAAGATGAAAATATTGAGAATTTTCCTATCCATTTTTCTCATATTTGCATTAACAGATGTGGCGGCATCGCAAACCCAATGGATAAATAATATAACCATAACTGAATATAATATAACCTGGAGTTACACCGAAGGTTTTTCAGGTTTTGATTCGATAGGCTACAGGATAAGCATTGATTCAGGTCTTGGAAATAATGATAGTTTTGTCAATGCATGGGAACTCCTCAAAGCTGATAAAGAAGTGCGTAAAATGCTCAAAAGCTCTATAGAAAATGAATTTGATATCAGGATAAATAATGAAACTTCGGGGATAGAATTGAATAATATTGATTCAACATTATCCCAGGTAACTCTCGGAAAAATTATTAATACAGATACAATAATTAACAGGTTCAACATCACTTACAGGTTAAAAGATAGTATTTTTAATGACAGTAGCATCTGGTTCCTTGGCGAACCGAATTCACCTGTGACAATTGTCCTGCCAGCAGGAATTAATGTGAAAGAAGTTACAGGCATGAATAACACTTCAATTAATACAGTTTCTAATACGGAAATTACTGGATTTTTCAAAGAAATGTCTTCTGGAAGGGGCGAAATTACACTGTTCCTTAAGAAAAATGCATCATTTGTCGCAGAAAAACCAGGGATAATGGCTAATGAAACTTCTATTGGGAAAGATGAGAATATATCAAAACCAATTCCTGGCGTATCATCAAAAATCAGGGAATGGAGTATTATTGGGATTGGAATAATTGTTATTATTTTGATATATTTTTTCAAAGTAAAAAAGAAATAACAAAAAGCTGGACTCAAGTATAAAGGTATTGAAGGAATTCATATTTATAACCTGAGCCAGACTTATCAATTAATATTATTTAAAAAAAAATTATATATTAAAATATTATATAAAAAAAATTATATATGATGTTATAACTATATCTATCAGAGTAACCATTAGTAAGTTTCCAGATATATTACGGTTGTTGGGGGTTGTGAAGAAATCCAGGCAGCAATAGTGACTACTGGATTCAGGAATAAGGCCCTTGAATTACTTCAGGGAACTGATCAAAAATTGTATTAAAGGTGAATTAAATGGAATTAAAAGAAATAAACATGGAAAGAGCGAAATATCTGGTAAATACCGACGATTTGTTAGAAGAGATTTTGATCACTGCTGGGTATTGAAATTCAACTTCCCCTCAAGGTTTAAGAATAAAATAAAAGAGACAATAAATATGGTTAAGAAAATTGAAGAAATAAAAAATGTCAACGAAGAAAATAAGGATAATGGCAGGACTTGCAAAGACAATTACACCGCAGTTTCAAAAATGTGGGAAGATTCCTGCTTAAAGTTATATAAACCCTGGTTCGAATCCACAGAAGCGCTTTTTGGGAAAGCATTTGAACTTTCAAAGGATGCTTCACCGGAAAAATACAAGGAATTTTATGGTGAATGGCTCAAAACGTCCCAGAACAGCCTCGGAAAAGTTTTTCAGATCCCGACCCTGGAATCAAATAAGGAAACCTTTGAGAAACTCCTGGTCAGTGCAGAAGAATCGAAAAAGATATACGGTTCATGGATCACCGAATTAGAAGGAAATTCCAAAGCGACACGCGAAGTTCTCACGGGCGAAGCATATCCGGCAAAATATAAAGAAGTCTATGATATGTGGATCAACTCCTACGGAAAAATGCTTAACGAGCTTCTTACATTGCCATTAAGGCAAAATATGAAAGAGATATTCCAGAACACAACAGGCACACCGGATATTTATTCAGATGCCTTTGAGCAGATATCAAAAATATGGACTGATTCATACACAAAACTGTACTTACCATATACAGAGTCTATGCTGAAGCTGTCTTTGAAATCAGCCCAGCTCTCACAGGGGAATGCAAGCCCTGAAGCCTATAAGGAATTTCATACCTTATGGATGAATACATATCGTGACATAAATGGAAAGTTGTTAGATACCCAATCCATGAGACCTTCAAAAGAAGTGTTAGAGTATTTCCTTCAAAGCGAAAACGTTAATTTGGACCTCTATAAATCATGGATTGAGATCCTTGGACAAATGTCACAGAAAGCACAGGGACTCTCAAAGCAGGGCGCTGATCCGCAGGCTTGCAGGGAACTTTATAATCTCTGGGGAAAAATGTATGGGAAGGCATTTGACAACTTCTTTGATAACACACCCACATTCAGCCCTTTTAAAGAGATCATGGAGCCTGTAAAGAATGCAGCAAAAATATATGCAGATACATTCACCAGCGTATCTGATGCCTGGATGAAATCGTATCCGTGTTCCACATTTGCAGTTTAAGATTGGAAAATCCAATCTTAAATTCTAAATTTTTATAGTTGGACCAAATACTACATATTTAAGTATCAATCATAATGATTATTACTAGAGAATAACTATATATATTATTGCGATAGAATATATCTTCCTAAATCGCATCGATGTTTAGTATTGGAAAAGTGGGAAAAACGAATTTTACAACGAGTCGATATAGCGATTTATGGCAGACTAAATTATATGAGGGAATTATTATGGTGAAAAAAGCACACGAGAGAAGCGAATTTAAAGAAGATGTAATTTTTAAAACCTGGGCTGACAGTAATGCAGCATTTTCAAAACTGTGGGAAGATTCATACTTAAAGTTATACAAGCCCTGGATTGAATCCACAGGAGAGATGTTTGATAAGACGGCAAATCTCTCAAAAGAAGCGACGCCACAGAAATACAAAGAATTCTATGACGAATGGATCAACACATACCAGAATTCATTTGGCAAATTTTATCCGATCCCGACACCGAAATCAAATAAAGAGACACTTGAAACATTCCTGTCAAGTGCAGAGGGATACAATAAACTCTACAGGTCATGGATCGAAGAGTTAGAAGAAAATTCACAAAAGACTAAAGAGATACTTTCGGGTAAACCGGATCCGGCAAAATATAAAGAATGCCATGATATGTGGATCAAGTCTTATGAAAAAATATTTGATGAGATAATGGAGCTGCCTTCGCAAGAAAACACTAAAGAGATATTTGGAAATTATATGGAAATACCGGATATCTATTTTGGGAGCTTTTTGCAGATGTCAAAACTATTTAAGAAATCATATGCGCAGTTATGCAAGCCACTGAATGAATCTATGATGACACTTTCCGAAAAAATGGCCGAGATATCCCGTGGAGATGCAGGCCCTGGAGCTTACAAGGAATTCTATGATTTATGGGTGGAAACATATAAAGAGACCTATGGCAAATATGCCAAATCCGTAGAGCCAAACGGTGAAATGTTCGATAATTTTGTCGAGAGCACCAATATTTACCTGAGCATGTACAAGTCCTGGATATCAGCACTTGAAAAAATGTCCGAAAAGGCAAAGGAGATGTCCATGCAAACCTCTAACCCGGAGGCGTTTAAAGAATTTAATAATCTCTGGTTAAAGATGTATGAAAAGGCTTTTGATAGCTTTTTTGAGGATATGCCCACCGTGGGAGGACCTATGAAAGAGGTCATGGAGCCTGTAAAGATCATGGCCAAAATGTACACAGACACTTTTATCAAGATGTCAAAAATGTGGGTAAGATCAGATTCAGGTTCATCAACAGCATATCCGGGAAAGAATAAGAGATGAATGCGCAAGATAATATAAAAGGAAAAAGTATGGAAAAATCCAATTTTGAATCCACACGGGAATTTTATGACCAGTGGATAAATATGTACAAAGCCACAATGGGAAAACTTATCGAGATGCCTGCAGTGGGTCCAGCACGCGAGAAATCAGAAAAAATGATGAAAGGTTTCTCCACATTTGTTAACCTTTATGCAGCCGGTATGGATACCAGTTCTAATTTACAGGAAGTATTCCTGGAAGCAATGCAAAAAGTCCAGGAAAAGATATCAGCAGATATGGATGGAGAGATCAATCCTGAAAAATATAAAGAGTTTTACGATATCTGGATCCAGACATATAGCGAGACATTCAAGGATTTTGCGAAATCGGGTCACTTTGTGTCTGACTTAGGGAGATTAAATGCAAATTTAATGGATTACCAAAAATACAACCGGGACATGCTTGAAGAGAATTACCTGAAACCCATGAATTTGCCTACAAAGACAGAAATCGATGAGATCAATAAAGAATTGTATACTCTTAAGAAAACAGTAAAAGAACTTACAAGACAAATCAAAGAATTAAAAGAGAATAAATAGGGTTTTCAGGAAGGAGATGACATGAACGAACTAAAATTGACTGAAGAATTAACTGAAGAGTATGATAAATTCAGGCATGGTATTGAATTACTAATGAAATCACCCGATTTTTCGGTGGGGACAACGCCATCCGAGGTTTTTTATACAGAAGATAAGATGAAACTTATCCATTATATCCCGGCAGTAGCAAAAACGCATCCGGTTCCAGTACTCATAGTGTATGCGCTCGTGAACCGGTATTATATCCTGGATCTGCAGCCCGATAAGAGTGTGGTAAAGAAGCTTCTGGAAGAAGGTTTTGATGTTTATGTCATTGACTGGGGATATCCATCAGGTCCGGACAGGTACCTCACACTTGATGATTATGTGAACGGTTATTTACATAATTCTGTGGAAAAGATCAAAGAAATATCCGGATTGGATAAGATCACATTGCTTGGAGTATGCCAGGGCGGAACTTTTTCTATCATGTATTCGGCGCTACATCCTGAAAACGTAAAAAACCTGGTTACCCTTGTAGCTCCTGTTAACTTTGACAGTAATAAAGGAATTCTTAACCTGTGGGCTAAAGGTCTGGATGTTGACAAAATCGTGGATTATTATGGGATAGTGCCCGGAGATTTCCTGAATTCAGCGTTTTTGCTCCTTGATCCATTCAGGCTTATGATAGACAAATATATTGGCATGTTTGAAAGGATCGAATGCAATACGGATGATGCAACCTGTGAGGTTCGAAATGAAGATTATATCAAGAATTTCCTCAGGATGGAGAAATGGATCTTTGACAGTCCTGACCAGGCCGGCGAAACCTTCAGGCAGTTCATGAAAGACTGCTACCAGAAGAACCTTCTCATTAAAAATGAGATGGAACTCAATGGTAAGAAGATCAATTTAAAAAATATTACCATGCCTGTGCTTAATGTCATGGCAGAATTCGACCACCTCGTCCCTAACGATGCAAGTATACCATTGGCAGATGCAATTTCGAGTACTGATAAAGATACCCTGGTATTCCCGACCGGTCATATTGGAATATTTGTGGGCTCAAAATCCCAGAAAGAGGTATGTCCCAAGATCGCAACGTGGCTGAAGCCAAGGTCTTTTCTCAATGGGAAAGGAGATGAAAAGATTGGATCAGGAAAGAAAGAGCGGTTAGAATTGGCCAAAGAAATTACTGGTTCAGGAAAGGAAGAGTTGCCGGAATTGGCCAGGGAAAAGAAGCTTGAACAAAACATAAAGAAACGAAAATCGAGGGTGAACAAGAAATGAAACTTGAAAATAAGGTAGCAATTATTACAGGAGCGGGAAGTGGAATTGGCAGGGAATCTGCAATTCTGTTCGCAAAAGAAGGAGCTAAAGTCGTTGTAGCAGATGTAAACGAGAAGGGCGGCGAGGAAACCGTAACCTCGATCAAGAATAATGGAGGAGATGGCTTCTTTTTTAAATTGGATGTAACAAACAGGGAACAATCAAAAAATATGGTAAAAACCACCATGGAAAAGTATGGCAGGATCGATATTCTGATAAATAACGCAGGCATCAACCAGGATGCTCTTGTCGCAAAAATGACAGAAGAACAGTGGGACCGTGTCATAGATATAAACCTCAAAGGAGTTTTTAACTGCACTCAGGCAGTGGTTGAAGTTATGATCAACCAGGGGAAAGGTGCGATCATAAATACATCCTCTATCGTAGGAGTAAATGGCAATGTCGGGCAGGTCAACTATTCAGCAACTAAAGCTGGTCTTATCGGCATGACAAAGACACTGGCAAAGGAATTGGGGAGAAAAGGTATTCGTGTTAATGCAGTTGCGCCCGGATTCATAGCGACTCCGATGACTGCAGGTGTGCCAGATAAGATCCTTGAAATGATGAAAGAAAAGACTCCTTTAAAAAGGCTTGGTGAACCAAGAGATATTGCGAATGCATATTTGTATCTTGCTTCAGACGAGGCGAATTTTGTTAACGGGGCAGTTCTTGCTGTGGACGGTGGATTGGTTATATAATTATTCCTAAGACCCCTGAATCTATTCAGGGGATATCAGGGATTTATAAAAAGGTGAACATATGAATAATGTAGTTATTGTTTCTGCCACAAGAACGGCTGTAGGAAAATTCGGGGGAAGCCTTAAGGATTTCAGTCCCGGACAACTTGGCTCAATAGTATTAAAGGATGCCCTGAAAAAGGCAAAGATCGAACCCAGTAGAGTTGAAGAAGTCATTATGGGAAATGTCCTTTCCGCAGGTCATGGTCAGAATGTAGCAAGGCAGGCTGCAATCGCAGCCGGAATTCCAAATAATATACCTTCTTATTGCGTGAATAAGGTATGCGGCTCAGGTTTGAAGTCGGTTGCCCTGGGGGCGCAATCGATCATGCTCGGTGACGCAGATATTGTCCTTGCAGGCGGCGTTGAGTCTATGTCAATGGCTCCATATGCACTGAAGAAAAACCGCTGGGGAGCAAAGATGGGAAATGATGAAGTTGTGGATCTGATGATATATGATGGTTTATGGGATATTTTTGGCAATTACCATATGGGCGTTACGGCTGAGAACGTAGCGGCAAAATTCGGGATAACCCGCGAAGCCCAGGATGAATTCTCAGCAAGAAGCCAGAGCAGGACCGAAGCTGCAATAAAAGCCGGGAAATTCAGGGATGAGATCGTTCCTGTTGCAATTCCACAGCCAAAAGGCGACCCGGTCATCTTTGATACGGATGAATTCCCAAGATTCGGCACAACGAAAGAAATACTTTCCAAGCTAAAGCCTGCATTTAAAAAGGACGGCACAGTAACTGCGGGAAATGCTTCAGGTATAAACGACGGGGCAGCAGCAGTTCTTTTAATGTCAGAACAAAAAGCAAAAGAGTCAGGTATTACGCCTCTTGCTACCATTAAAGGCTATGCATCATGTGGAGTTCCTCCCGAAATTATGGGTATGGGACCTGTCAGTGCAACAAGAGCGGCAGTAAAGCGTGCCGGAATAAACCTTGATAAGGTTGACCTGGTAGAACTCAATGAAGCATTTGCATCACAAAGCGTGGCAGCTACCCAGGAACTTGGCCTGGCTTCAGATAAGGTGAATGTCAATGGCGGCGCAATAGCCCTGGGACATCCCATAGGAGCAAGCGGTACAAGAATACTGGTCACACTCCTGCATGAGTTAAATAAGAGAAAAGGCAGTTACGGTCTTGCATCACTTTGTATCGGTGGGGGTCAGGGTATTGCCATGGTTGTAAAGAGGTAATATAATTAATGGAACGCAAGGGAAGTCTTGAAGGCAAAGTCGTCCTGGTCACCGGAGGTTCAAGGGGTATAGGCCAGGCGATAGCTTTGCGGTTGGCAAAAGATGGCGCAGATGTAGCCATTAATTACCAGTCAACAAGGGAACAGGCAGAGAAAGTATCAAAGATGATAGACCAGATGGGAATGGCAGGTGAATTTGATAAATTATCCATGATGATAGACCAGATGGAGACAAAGGAGCATGCAAAGGAAGTATCAGATAAGATAGATTCCATGGGCAAGCATTCCTGCATTGTCCAGGCTAATGTCAATGATTTTGAGCAGGTGAACAGGATGAGGGACGAAGTGGTCAATAAGCTGGGTAAGATCGATATACTTGTCAATAACGCCGGAATAGTCCGTGATAAATCTTTTGTCAAAATGACGCCCCAGATGTGGACAGAAGTCTTATCTGTAAACCTGGATGGCGCATTTTACTGTACAAAAGTGGTTATAGAAGGCATGATGGAAAGAAAATACGGTCGGATTGTTAACATATCCTCGGTTATCGGCAGGATGGGTAATCGCGGACAGGCAAACTATGCAGCCTCAAAGGCAGGAATGATAGCTCTTACACAAACCTGTGCAAAGGAATTCGCAGGCAAAGGCGTTACTGTAAATGCTGTTGCCCCCGGATTCATTGAAACTGATATGGTAAAATCTGTTCCCAAAGAAATACTGGATAAAATCCTTGCCCAGGTTCCCCTTGGAAGACTTGGGAAGCCGTCTGAGGTGGCCGGGGCTGTGGCTTACCTTGTTTCAGAAGATGGAAATTATATAACAGGCCAGGTAATAGATATAAATGGTGGACTTTATATATAAATATTGAATTAAGATGGGCTGGAAATGTTAGTAATTGCATGTGTTAAACAGGTACCGGATACTACGCAGGTAAGAGTTGACCCGGTTACTGGTACTTTGATCCGTGAAGGGGTGCCTTTTATTATTAATCCGTATGATACCCACGCACTAGAAGAAGGTTTAAGACTGAAAGAAAAATATGGCTTTCGCGTTGCGGTTATTTCAATGGGACCGCCTAACACGGAAGTTACCCTGAAAAAAGCAATAGCTCTTGGAGCCGATGAAGCCGTGCTTCTAAGCGACCGCGCCTTTGGCGGAGCTGACACCCTGGCTACAAGCCAAGTGCTATCTGAAGCCATAAGGAAACTGGGCCAGAAAGAAGAAGTGGCTATTGTGGTTTGCGGCAGGCAGACTATTGATGGTGACACGGCACAGGTCGGGCCGGGTATCGCCACTCGCCTTGGATATTCGCAGTTGACACTTGTTGATCGTATTGAAAGTGTTGACCTGAAGGCAAAAAAAATATGGGTCAGGCGCAGGCTGGAAGGAAGGCACGAAATCGTGGAAGCGACACTGCCTGCAATGATAGCGGTCGTGAAAGAAATAAACAGCCTGCGGTATCCGACAGTGCCTATGCGGTTAATGGCAGAGGATTCAAAAGCGACATTGTGGGATAACAAAATTATGGGATTAAATGAAAACACGATCGGGCTAAAAGGTTCTGCCACACAGGTACGAAAGATCTTTTCACCCCAGAGAGCCAGCGGGGAAATAATCGGTGATGGTATCAAGGATCCAAAGGGAGCCTCACGGTTATTGATTGAAAGATTAATAGAAAAGCGGGCATTGTGTATATGATCAAATCAGGAGACGAGAGTTCATTATATGCAATATCAATCACTGCTTTGCGATCTTTGCGGTGCATGATTTTATTCACCGCAAAGAGCGCAAAGGACGCAAAGACGATAAATTATGTCACCACGCAATGTAACGGCCATCGAATATAAAGAGTTGAATGGTTAGAGGCAAGAAGGTATGGAAGAAGAGAAAAAGATAAAGAAACCCCGCGGCGTAGCTCATCTTATTCCTGGAAAATGCATAGCATGCGGCGCCCGCTGCCAGAGCGACTGCCCCGAAGATGCCATTGAGATGAACGATAGGGGTGAACCTATAATAAATCTCGATAAGTGCATTGGCTGCCGAAGGTGCGTCAAGATATGTCCTGCGCAGGCCCTGGAGATTTATTTCACACCCGAAGAACAGAAGATACTTGCTGCGATGGCCGAAAAAGTGCCGCAAAAGGCCGAAGCCGTCGAAACAGGGATAAAAGAATACAGGGGTGTCTGGATTTTTGTTGAGCATACCGAAGGCAAACCGGCAACGGTTTCATGGGAACTGCTGGGTGAAGGCGCAAAGCTTGCAAAAACACTGGGTGTGAAGTTATGCTCGCTTGTCATTGGCGACCATGTGGAACACCTCTGCCAGGAGTCATTCGCTTATGGCGCTTCAAAGGTTTATCTGATAGATGGTCCCGTATTTCATCATTATCGCACCGAGACTTATTACAGGGCAATATGTTACTTAGTTGAAAAGTATAAACCTGAAATATTATTGATGGGCGCTACGGGTCTGGGAAGGGATCTGGCGGGCGCCATAGCAACAAAACTCAGAACTGGCCTGACAGCGGATTGTACGGGGCTTGACATAGACGAAAAAGGATACTTACTCCAGACGCGTCCAGCCTTTGGCGGCAATATCATGGCTACCATTTTAACCGAGAAAACACGACCGCAGATGTCCACGGTCCGGCCGAATGTGATGGCACTTGCGAAAAGGGATGCGTCACGCACCGGCGTAATAATCCGGGAATCCATGGATATTAAGGAAGAAGAACTTGCTACCAGGGTTATTGAGGTAATAGAAGATGCAACCGGGGAGCAATTAGACCTTGCCGGTGCTGAGATAATCGTTTCGGGAGGCAGGGGAATGTGCGGCCCTGAGAACTTCGGTATGTTGCAGCAGTTGGCTGACGAACTGGGAGGGGCGGTTGGCTGTTCTCGTGCTGCGGTAGAGGCGGGCTGGATGCCGCCCGAACGCCAGGTCGGGCAAACCGGAAAGACAGTAAGACCAAAAATATATATCGCATGCGGCATCAGCGGCGCTATCCAGCACCTCGTTGGTATGCAAAGTTCGGATGTCATTATTGCCATCAACCAGGATAAGAAAGCACCTATTTTTGAAGTTGCCACGTATGGCATAGTCGGGGATGTTTTCCAGGTAATCCCGGCTATGATCGATCAGATCAGGGAATTGAAAGCAAAAAAGGGTGGATCATCGGATACTGTATCACACAGGAAGGAGTGATTTATGTTACTTAACATCAGAACAATTATATTTGCAGCCGCTCTATTGCTTTTTTGCTGGAGTTGCTACAGGCGTTTTCGTTTCCTGATGCTCGGAAAAGGCGAAAATCGTTTTAACGATGCAGGCAAGCGTATATGGGGCGTGATTTATTACGCCTTCGGGCAGCGCTGTACTGTTAACCATGGATACCGTTTTGGCTGGAACCATCTTGTTCTTTTCTGGTCATTTATTATATTGTTGATAGCCAATACTGAATTCCTGCTTGAGGGACTGTTCCCGGATTACGTTTCTTTCTCAATGTTACCAGTTAGCATTTATGTCATAATTGAGATCGCATCAGTTCTTGCCCTCCTGGCTGTTTGTTTTGCGATGGTTCGCCGCCTTGCTTTCCCACCTTCCTATATGGAAGCAAGAAGCAGGGACGCTTTTATCATCCTGGGTCTTATTGCTTTGCTTATGGTGGCATTTTTTGGCCTTCACGCCAGTGAGATAGCAAATGGTAGTGAAACGGCATCTTATATGCCGGTGTCAAAATTTGTGGCTTCCACTTTTTTTCTTCAGGTTCAAACGGCAAGCCTGGGTGGTTATATCAAGGCTTTCTGGTGGCTCCATGCCATAGTGCTGCTGGTTTTCTTAAATTACCTTCCTTACAGCAAACACATGCATATCCTGACAGGCATCCCAAATGTCTTTTTCAAAAGCCTCACGAAGGTCAATACCCAGCCCAGGGAAGAGTTCAAAAAGGGGAATGTATTCGGAGTGGGGCAAATAAACCTGTTTACCTGGAAGGATTTAATGGATTCATATTCATGTACCGAGTGCGGGCGCTGCTCTGATATGTGCCCGGCCACAAATACGGGTAAGTCGCTCAACCCGCGGCTCGTTATTCATGACATTAAAGTCAACTTGTTAAAAAATGGCCCTGTTATCCAGAATAAAGGGGCGCCTGTAATGCCATTGATCGGAGCAGGCGGGGAAGGCAGTGTATCGCATGAGGTTCTCTGGGCATGCACCACCTGCGGCGCGTGTATGGAAGTCTGTCCCGTGTCTATCGAACATGTGCCAAAGATCGTTGATATGCGCCGGAATCTTGTAGAGATGAATGCAAAAGTACCTGATGAATTGCTGCCCTTCTTTGAAAGTATGGAACAGCGCAGTAATCCCTGGGGCATTGTACCTGCCGACCGCATTAAATGGGCTGCTGATATTAATGTAAAACCTTTTGAGACCGGAAAGACCGAATACTTGTTTTACGTTGGTTGTTTCGGGGCTTTTGACGCCCGAAGCAGGCGGGTATCTCTTGCTATTTCGAAGATACTGGATGCAGGCGGCATTTCCTGGGGGACGCTGGGAAAAGACGAACTGTGCTGCGGCGATAGCATGCGCCGGCTTGGGAATGAATTTGTTTTTGACAGGATGACAAAAGACAATATCAAAACATTTAAAGATAAAGGTGTAAAAAAGATCATTACCCAGTGCCCTCACTGCTACAATACCCTGAAAAATGATTATCGCCAGTATGACATGGAACTTGAAGTTGTCCACCATACCGAGTTAATTAATAAACTGATAAAATCCGGAAAGTTGACAGTGAATGTGAATGAGGCTGACCTGGGGAAAGTCGCGTTCCATGATTCCTGCTACCTGGGACGCTATAATGGGATTTATAACGCCCCGCGTGAAGTTATTGCCTCGGTTACAGGGCACGCGCCCGCAGAGATGGAGCGCTGCCTTGATAAATCTTTTTGCTGCGGCGCCGGGGGCGGGCGAATGTGGATGGAGGAAAGTGAAGGCACGCGCATAAATGCAGCGCGCGTGGAGGAAGCATTGAAAAAAGACCCGCGGACTGTTTGCGTTTGCTGTCCTTACTGCATGACCATGTTTGAGGATGGATTGAAAAGTATAAAAGCTGATGATAAAGTGCAGGTGCTGGATGTGGCTGAGATAGTGAGCAGGGGATTGAAATAGCCAATCCTGTAATTATTGTTATGGATTTTGCTGCTGAAGGAAACTTTATCATAATGAAAACCTATTAATTTATAATTTATGACTGCTGAAATTGTTAAAGTTTTAGATTACCAGTTATCTCATGGTCTTGATTTTGAGAAAAAGTACATAGATTCAACTATAAATAAAATTTTCAAAGTAGAACTCTTTATGTTGAAACGTGAAATCAAGCAGGTTGAGATTAAACTCTCTGAATTTGAGAAATGTTATCAAATGA
>JAPZAP010000095.1 GCA_027460585.1 Candidatus Methanoperedens sp.
AACCGATTGGGGCACTCAACGTACTGCAAAGTTCCGGATATATGTAAATCCTGATGCAATAGAAGGAAATTATTATTTCTATGTTTATGTTACTTACAAAGGACTGCAGACGGGCTCCAATACACCGATAACAGTGACTAACAGACTTGAGGACCAGATTTTGATAATTAAGGGGAGACCCATTATAAGTCTTGTAAATTCAACGATCGATATCCTGGCACCGTCGAGCAAGAACACAGAGACACTAACATTTAAAAATACTGGCACAGGAACGGTCCAGAATGCTATAGCCGAAATAGACCTTTCCAGTACAAATACAGTATTTTCTATCCTGGGAGCAGGAAGGCAATTTTCCCTGGGTACTATGAAGGCAGGAGATGTTGCATATGTAACATTTAATCTTGCAGTAAATATCGCTGCAAACCCTGGTGTATATAATATTCCTGTAAAGATCACAGGACAGGATAATTATTCAACTACTAATTTCATCGGAGTGGTTGTCGCAGGAATAACTGATTTTGATATAAGCTATGTGGAGAGCCTTGGCTCTTTTTCGGTAAATGTCGCCAATGTAGGGATAAGCCCCGCAAGTGCAGTAGCAGTCAACCTGCCGCGCCAGAAAAACTTCTCTGTAACCGGAAGCACTATTTCTGTGCTTGGGAATCTAAATCCGGGTGATTACACGTCTGCGATATTCCAGGTAACAAAAACGCCTGGAAACGGGAGCAGCCTTGAAGTGGAGATACAATATACCGACACAAGTGGACAAAGGCACACGATCACAAAGTTACTTCCCGTGACATTATCCGCAGGAACACAGACAAGATCATCGGGTACAAATTATACAACATGGTTGCTGGCAGCCGTTATTATACTGATAATATACTGGCAGCGGGGAAAAATCACAACATACTTCCAGAAAACTCCAAAAAAAAAACTGACATGAGCCTTTAAAATATGGACGCCAACGGGACTAAAAGGAGACTAACGGTAATATGAAAACCATAGATACATTCAGGTTATCCCTGAGCCATGTCAAAAAAAGCAAGATGCGAAGCTGGCTCACTATAATAGGTATTGTGATCGGGGTGGCTGCGGTAGTAGCCATAATCTCCATTGGACAGGGCATGCAGGCGAGTGTGGCGGCCCGCCTTGGCAGTCTTGGAGCCGATCAAATTACGGTCACTCCGGGTTACTCAAGGGCAAGCGGAGGCGGGGGGTTTGATGTGGGGAGAGGTGGCGGAAGTGCTACTATTAACCTGACGGACAAAGATGTGAATGTGATCAAGCAGGTGTCTGGTGTTTTATATGTGGACGGCATCGTTTCAGGAAGGTCGGATATGAAACTTGGCACAGAGTCAACATCTGTATCCATAACAGGCGTTGATACTGCGGTCTGGCGCGCCTTCGTTACGACGCAGCTTGAATCGGGCAGACTTCTTCAACCGGGCGATTCGAATAATGTAGTCATAGGCTATTCTTTAGCTCATGAAACATTCTTACAGCCGATAACACTGAACAGGCCAGTTTTAATAGGGGGCAGGTCTTTCAAAGTCGTGGGAATTTTCGTCCAATCCGGAGGGGGATTCGGAGGAGGCGGTGATACTTCGGTGATTATGCCGGCCGATTATGCCCGCGATGTGATAACTACAAATATATCCAGAAATACGTTTACTTCGATCACAGTAAAAGTAGCTGACCCAAACCTTGCAACCCAGATAGCTTCAGATATTGTAACAAAACTTATGCCATCAAGGCATGTCAATCCTAGAACAAGGGATTTCACAGTCACAGCTTTTGCATCAATTCAGGCGCAGATAACCAGTGTTGTCCAGAGCATATCGCTTTTCCTGGCTGCGATAGCGGCAGTCTCACTTCTCGTAGGTGCGGTTGGCATAGCTAATACTATGTTCATGTCTGTCATGGAACGTACAAGACAAATAGGATTACTCAAAGCCCTGGGCGCTACAGATAGTGAAGTCATGAAACTTTTCCTTATGGAATCAGGATTATTCGGATTTGTAGGAGGTGTCATTGGAATTATTATCGGCGTATTGATATCTATCCTAATAACCGAGGTGGGCCTGCGGGCAATAGGACCAGGCGGGGCAGTGACGACTGTTATCGCGCCCGAACTTCTTGTCTTTGCGCTTGGATTCTCGATATTCGTGGGTGTAATATCAGGCGTGGCACCAGCAAGGTCAGCGGCAAAGATGAATCCAGTGGATGCCCTGAGGTTTGAACAATAAGGAACATATGCTTTAAAAGAGAATGAATCTGGCACGCATCTATACGTGCCGGCATATTTTTTTGCCAGGTATCTCCAACAGGCATTCTGACCATGAAGGGCATTGGTAAAAGGCAGGAACGGCGGTCTAAATCTAAAGCGATGGATTTATTTACAACCCGCAATATTAAAGCATAATAATTATCTGATGGAATTATAGGAGATACAATATGAATATGAAAGTAGTTCTATTATTTTTAGTAACTTTAATAATTCTTGCACAAGCCCCGTCATCTTTTGCGAAGTTCCAGTATTTTGATAGTCTCAATGCAGTTTATGGTAATGGTTCATGCAACACATGCCACGTGAATGGCAACAGGGACGGACCGCGCACCTCTTACGGAACATTATTTGAGAACCAGCCCGACCACGCTGCCAATCCAAGTGCAGCCCTTCGAAAAATAGGGGCACCCCCAACGGCAACCCTTACAACAATTGCTGAATTGACTCCTGCAGCAACAGCGACCCCGACTGTTACTACTGGCACACCCGCAGCTCCAGGGTTTGGAATTGTAGTATCCCTTATCGGATTATTTGCGTTGGCTTTCTTGATAAAGCGAAATAACAGATAATTGAGTCGAATATCTGTTTTTTAAGAGAACTAATAACGAAACCGACGGCCCTGCAGAATTAGAACCATGTATAAGTAAAAAAATAGTTTAATAAAACATAGAAGATAATCTCTTATCTTCTATATCTGCATATAAATATTGCAGCAATAGCCACTAATATTCCAAATCCAGGAGATGGCTTAGCGGTTGATACTGGAGTGGTAGGTTCAATAGTCGTCTCAACAGGGGTTGCAGGTTCGACCGTAGTAACTACAGGAATAACCGAAGCATTTCCCGCTTCAATTGCAATTTCCGTTACATTTTCGCTTTCATTTGTTTCATTTACATCTGTGATATTCGTCAGGTTCATGGCTCCAAATGCTAATCCCACAACGAATACAGTTGTCACCCAAAATGCCAATATTGTTCTATATTGTATTTTCATTTTTTATCCTCCATATATCCTTTTCTTAACGTATATGTAACTATTAACAGTTACATATCGTGCGGCTTATTTAATAAGGCTTGCGCAACCTAAAGATTTGAGAGTGATTGAGAGCATTACGCTCTTTATAAGTTTTCTTGCTTTTTCATTGCCCAATCCCTTCAACTTGAGCATCCAATCGAGGTGGTAGAGGAGCCAAAAAAAGAATTTTTTTTTTGGTTAGGATGGAATTAGATAAATGGCTCCTCACACTTTTATATTACTTTTTCAGACCATAAATGAAACAGCCCATTATCAAAATCTGAGAATACGTCCTGCCAGAATAGGTTTTTCTACTATGATGTCCAACATTGATTAATGAAAGACAAGAGAATGTTCATATTCTGGTCTTTATTGCTGATTATATTATTACTTTTAACCATCATGTTCGCTGCCAGGACCAGCCAGAGATATGAAACATGGAGACTGCACAATGATTACCTGAAAAGCGCAAATAAAACCATACAGGACTGGATGAGCGTCAATCTCATTGTGAATAGAAGCGGCATCCCAAAAGACATCATCTATAATGAACTTGGGATTAAGGGCTCATTCACAAATGACAGGAAACATCTCAGTAAACTCTGCCAGGAAAATCATCTTAACTGCACGCAGGTGGTTGCGGGATTGAACCGGCTAACGGCGGAACGGGGAACATAAAGTATGGATTTATCCTCGAACCTGGCTCTGTTCTATGTTATAATAGCTTTTCTATCACCGTTTGGCATCCCTCTTGGGGCAACATTTGTCATCATAGCTGCCGGGTCGCTGTCGGGTACGATTGACGATTATTTTTTCAGCGTATCCCTGATATTTTTCGGGTTGGTCATGGGAGACATTGCATCCTATAGTGTTGCATCACATTTTGAAAACTTTTTTACTGAAAAGTTACACACGTACGAAAAAATCGAAAAGAAAATAGAATCCGGAAAAGATATATTTAATAAATACGGAGCGCTGGGTATATTCCTGGGCCGTTTTGTATTGCTTGGTTCCGGCGCGCCGTTAAACTACATTTCAGGATTCAGCAAATACTCTTTCAGGAAATTTCTGGCATATTCAGTATCAGGTGAGCTCCTTTATGTTTCAATTTACGCATATATCGGCTTTGTTTTCAAAGAAAGCTGGGTATCGTTATTCGATGTGATAAGTGAGTTCCCGTACCTCATATTGCTTATCCTCCTGGCAATATTTGCTTTCTACCAGTTGAAACGAAACCTTTAAGGTTGTGTCAAGTTGTTGGTTGCTCTGACACCCGTCAATGATGCATCAGAGGCGTGTCGGATTAAGTAGATTACACAGATTCAGAATGAACACCATAAAAATAATGGTGTTTAGTAACTTTTTTATTTGGTTATAACAGGAATTATTTTTGGTGGTGGATAAATCTTAATTAACATCTCCATTACTTCATCAGTGTTATTTCCCGTTATGCGAACAATTTCTTTACATATCGTTTCAGAATCTGGTGGGTTTGGATTAGCACCAGCCAATCTAAAATAATTCTTTACTATTGACTTTATTAATGCAATTCTATATTCATTTTTATATTCTCTATATTTAAGCAAAAAGAATGCAAATATAGGAAATAATACTATTGGACTGAAAACCATCAAATACCCAAATAGAATCATGAGATCGGGGTAATTTTGCGACAACGTAAATGCCAAAGGAATAAAAACAGATATAATAGTAACAACAGTAAATATTATCAGATTACCAGCCGCACTTAAAACACCTAAGGCTTTGTCTCTATTGAGATTATATACAGCTTCTAAATCGTCCATGGTTTATGGTTTATTTAATTGTGGTATGGAAAGGGTTGTTTCTTATATGAATCAATCTCATTCTCAGTTGGAACTGACTTCTTATCTTTAAATAGATAATCCCCGTATTGGTCCATTATATACCAGACGACAACTAAGGACGATAGCATTGCCATAGTAGATCCAAGTAATCCAAATTTTAAAATGAATCCAATTACATACGTTAAAATCATAGTTAAAACTATTGAGATTGCTAGCCACTGCTTTATCTGTCCTGAACAATCTATAGAATTTTTAAAAACTGGCATTTTCTCCCACCTTATATATTCTGTTTTTTGTTATATTTAAGGTTTTCATGTTAATAACACAATCCTATATATATTTTTCTTATTTGTAGAACATAATTTATATATTGTCTTAATACTTTCTTTTTTATTATGATAACCATAATATATATATATTTATTGTCAACCGAATTTTGACAGATCATTCTATCAACGGACAACTTGACAGAACCTACTCTTAACAATTTTGATATATTCGAATCGATATATATGGAATACATGGAGGCAATTGAGGTATCTCATCTCATCAAAAAATTCGGCCCCCTCACTGCGCTCAATGATATAACTTTCTCAGTTGGCGAGGGAGAAACTTTTGGTTTTTTGGGTCCCAATGGCGCCGGCAAGACCACTACCATCCGCATTTTGACCGGGATCTCCAGCCCAACCTCCGGAACCGCAACTATTTTTGGCCATGATATTGAGCGCGACACCATTGCCGCACGGCAGTCCATGGGTATTGTATCCGAGAATTCCAATGTGTACGATGACCTGACTGCATGGCAGAACATGATATTTTCCGCGCAACTCTATCATGTTGGACGGAAGGAGCGGGAAAAAAAGACAAACGAATTGCTCACGATCTTCGGGTTACATGAACGGCGCAATGACAAAGTGCACGGGTTTTCCAAGGGGATGAAACGACGGCTGACACTTGCGATGGGGCTGGTCAACAGCCCGCGCCTGTTGTTCCTGGATGAACCCACTTCAGGGCTTGATGTACAGAGCAACCTCATCATCCGGGACGTGGTCACTGATCTTGTCGGCAAGGGTGTCACGGTTTTTTTAACGACGCACAATATTGAGGAGGCAAATGTCATGTGTGACCGGGTTGCGATCATCAATAAAGGAAATATCGCAGCGATCGACGCACCGGAACGCCTGAAAAAGACGATCCAGAGTGTACAATCGATCGAGTTCTCGTTTAATCACAATTCTGCAGATCAACTGGACGAACTGCGCCGTCTCCCCCTGGTAAATGATGCACAGAAGGCCGGTGACAAGTTTAAGCTCTATACGCAGGAACCATCTGAGGTTATCGATGCCGTTATGGCTTATGCCCGCACGCATAACCTCAAAGTAATCAGTATCACGACGCTTGGCCCAAGCCTCGAAGATGTGTTCATCCGGTTGACCGGCCTGAAGCGGGCAGGGGGTGCGGTCCATGCCATCGATTGATCTTGAAGGGGGTGCAAAACGCCTTTCCCGCGAGTTGTCCGCTGCATGGGCGATTGCCAGGAAGGACATGCGGATATACTACTTCAAGCCCAACATTATTGTTTCCGGTATCCTCTTCCCGCTCTTCATGTTCCTGGCCTTTGCCACCGGGAAGAACGCCCCGCCCGGTACCCTGATCCCCGGGCTGATCGCGATCACCCTCCTTTTTTCGGCCTCATCAATAGAGCCTGTCTCGATACCCATTGAACGGCGGGTAAAAACCTTTGAGCGCCTGCTCTCGGCACCGATCTCGCTGCATTCGCTGGTGTTCGGTGAGAGTCTTAGCGGATTTCTCTATAGTCTGGTCATCGCGTGTCTCCCGCTTGCCCTGGGGGTCGTCATGTTCAGTACAGCTATTCAAAATGCACCGGTCCTTGTGACCGCGATGATACTTACATCGTTCTGCTTCGCGACTCTTGGGACATTGTTCGCTGCGTACCCCACCGAGAACGTGGGAGAGGTTATGTCGATGCTCAACACGGTCAGGCTGCCGCTTATCTTTATTTCAGGCGTTTTTATCCCGATATCATCTATGCCCCTGATCGGCCAAAAGATCGCACTTTTTTCCCCTCTCACTTACGGAAATGATATGATCGAGTTTGCGTATACCGGTAAATCGCTTTTTTCTCCGCTGCTGGATATCGTGGTGCTCATGATCTTCATCCTGATTTTCCAGATCGCAGCAAATCGGCTTTACAAGAAGTTCAATGAATAAGCGCAATTTCCTAAGACTTGACAGTACCCTTTGACATATAATCATTCAGTACTTTGGAAACATCAATTATTTCATCGCAGAAATCCTCAAATTTTTCTGCATTTTTAGAAGAGTTAACGACCGCAACAACCTTGCAATTTAAACCCTCACGCTTCTTGAATTTTTGAATCGTCAGGGCAATCAGCAGATTATATGCATCATCGTTTGAACAGAGGTAAACCTGCTTTGCTTTTTTTAAACTGGCTCTGAGCAACACTTCTATGTTATCCGCCTGTTCCTGAAATACTATATACCCTTCATTTCCCAAAATGTTTGAAACTTGCTGGTCCTGCACGATCACGACAATTGGTATGTTCAACGCTTTCAAACTTCTTAAAAAATCAGAAATTATTGGTGTGTAGCCGCATACAATGGTATGACCACCAAGTCCTATTAACTCCATTTTTTCCATAACGTTCATCACTTCCTTAATTCTTTTTTGTGTCGCATATCCTAAGAATGTGTCTATTGCACCTAAAAAGGAGGCTATGCCCAGCACTGCAACAGATATAGTGAAAAATCGGGATGCATTTGTCACTGGTAAAATATCCCCGATCCCCAGGGTCGTGAGCACTGTAAAGGCGTAATATATGGCTGTATCCAGATCGCGTATAGGTGGATTGAAATCCTCACCCAGCAGCATTGTGCCCGCCACTCCATATATAATTGCTATCGATATTGCAGCCAGTGCCAGCTTCCCCTCCATATGTAAATTTAACCTTGATGGAAATATGTACTCCTTTCGGTATTTTAATAACAGGTATAACACTAAAATATTGAAACCGATTCCGATGATATCAAAATAAATCCGCCTGAACCCACGTGCGTACATTGCAAAAAATGATGCCGCTATTAAAAATACTATAAAATACCAGCTTAGTCTGGTTCTTGATTTTAATCCGTTTCCGGTCAGGATCATAAGAATACCGATGAAAATTGAAGCGGGCTCTCCAAAACGAAGTAACGTTCCACCAACTACTGCTGATAATACACCCAGAAAAAGTATATAAATCCCCAGTATCTGAATCAAATATGGAATTGCATTATGTAACCTTTTAGCCCACATGTTTCACCGTTTTCACTTTATACATAATTTTTATGTCCGTTAAACCTTTCGGGCTGTTCTGGTTCTGGGGACAGGTATCCTCAAAATCGATGATTCTGCGGGTTCTGTCAAGTCTTCGGTTGCTCAGGCATTTTTGAATTGTTGTCAAAAGTCGGTTGCTGGTGGAGAGGGGGATATGATGAAAAGATTGGATACTTTACGAAGAATTTATATTAGTTTATGTAGTTAAAATTAACAATGCCATCAAAAAACTCTTTATGGGATTTTATAATGAGTCGGGAATTCATCACAGTGTCAACGGGTATGGTTGCTGTGATTAATATGTTCAACATTGTATTTAGTATACTAACCAAAAATGCTCTAAATTTGGCGGTGATAATAGTATTGATAATAATACTTTTTTTATTAATGTATTTAACATATATTAGAGGGAAAATCGAACAAAATCTTAACTTGATTAAAGAATATAAATCGTTAATGACTCCTTTGAAGGGTTTAGTTAATCTCACGGATGATACGTGTATTTGGAGTGTTATGGGTAACTTTAAAAATAAAGATGGTTTTCCGCATTGTTGGCAATATTTCTTTGATAAAACTGGGGCTGACCTCGACGAAAGATTCTATGAACTGAGCGCTGAATTAAATAAACTTATTTCCAATCCATATTTGTTGATATTCAAATCAAATTGCCATATAAGCGGAAGGATACCCAAAAAACATAAACAAGTTTTTGTAAGACAGGGCGGGATTTATCTTATTATGCAAAGATTTGGCGACCTTATTATATCTTACCAAGACCAATATAAAAAATTTGAGGAGATGCTTGACATTGTAAATATCGATAAAAATTCATTTAATTATGATAAGATTAAAAAAGCACAAGAAGAGTTTAATTCTGCATTGAAGCTGTCAAAATTTGAAGAAATAAGAAAGCTATCAAAATAATTAATTATTTTTGTTTCTCGGCTCTATTAAGTCTGTGAGTAAAGACATAAGGGTAAAAAGTATGGCTCGTTTTTTACAAAATCAACGAACCATATCTCTTTTGTATCCAATATATCTGGAAGACATTTTTTCCCAACCAAAAAGCTGAGCCAAAAACCGATACAAGCAGGCACGCAATAAATATGCCTTCGAAGATTATTTCTATCATATATTTCTCCTTTTAAGGATTATCGATTATAAACTTATTGGCATTGATGGATATCTCTCCGTTAATCCTCTCCATCTGGGAAGACACCAGCCGAAGCCTGCGGGATTAAAGTTAAGGGTGAGAATAAGTGGATTACGTTGATTCTGAATGCCAGCCATAAACAACTTTAGTCATAAAGTTGTATTTGTTTAGGCGAAAGCTTTCGTTTATCCCAAATACCTCTATTCTTGTGATATTTAACATCACCAACAGAACAATGAAGAATATTAGCAACAATTTCAGCTTTTAGTTTACTTTCTCTTGCAAATTTTTTATCAATTTCATCTAATTGGGCTCTTTTCTTTTTTATTTCGGGATTAAAAATTTCAGGATTAAAAGTTTGGCAACTGCTACAATAATCTTCTTCATCGTCTTCGGTCACAGCAATTGGAGCAATGCAACATTTACTTAAGTAAGTTTCCATATCCTACATTTTTCACTTATAATTATAAATACTTTCGGTGTTTTTTGAGTTATTAATCCAATCAGCAACCGATTTTTGACAGCCAACCAAAACGACTAAAGCAACCGAAGACTTGACAGAACCAAAATAGAAAAGATTTATTTATTAGATAGTCCAATATTAATGTGGTGAGTGTATGAAAATTATTTGGATAATTATACTAATTCTTCTGGCATCTATTTTCCTGGGATGCGTTGGAAAACAACCTGTCACACAACCTTCGGCAACTCCAACGCCTTCACCTACGCCTTCAATTACCCCTTCACCCACCCCTTCTCAGATAACGCCTGTTCCAACCCAGACACCTGAAAATACACCTAATCCGGTATCTCAAATTCAATATAGATCATGGATTGATAGCGATTATGGTTTTTACAAAGTAAGGGCGGTTAAGGATAATGCTTCCTTTGAACTGGCTCCTGGCTTTGATACGCGTAATTTTTCCATCAATGAAGGTGATACCGTCCGGTGGATAAATGATGACATGTATGATTATTCAATTACCCTTATCAGCAATGAAGGGCTCTGGACAGGCCGGACTGGGTTTATGCAATACCAGGGGCTGCGTTTTGAATATACATTTAATAAAACCGGTATCTACACGTTTTATGTTAAGGAGTTCCCTAAACTCGCACCGCAGAAAATAACAGTAAATTAATCATATAAATTTAGCTAATGTGGAGGAGTTTTATGAAAACTTCGTTTCAAATAGGGAAAATAATGAGATTCCGATTATAGTCAAGAACATAATTTATTTTACTTATATGCTAAACACTTTGCGTTCTTTGCGGTGCATGATTTTTTTCACCGCAAAGGGCGCAAAGGACGCAAAGATAGTCTCAATTGTTTGGTATTCAACTATAAATTGCACATAACGTTTCTTCTGATTCTGCCGCAAACATTGGCCGTATAATAGTTAAAAAAGGAGACAAAATTTCAGGTATAGTCTCAATGACTGATCTCTTGCGGGTGGTGCAATTCTTGGAGAATAACGTACATCATCGAATGCACCGCATCTTTCTTGAGCCTGTGCAGTATGAATTCTCATTTGCATGAAGGAGGGGCTGAGATTTTATCGACCCGTGTCGCATGGAGATTTCTCAGGGAGTCGGTGGATGTTGCATTGAAGGCGCCTTTTCAAGCACGGTATTGAGCTTTACTTTTTTGTGCCCTCTAAAGAATTCCATAGTTACTTTGTCACCGATTTTATGTTTACTGAGCACTTTGATGAGGTCCTTAACGTTATTTATCTCCATTTCATCCATCCCGATCAGGATATCTGCAACTTCAATACCCGATTTATCAGCTTCGCTTCCTTTTGTTACATCAGTAACAACTACCCCTTTAGTGGTAGGCAGGTCATAATATGCCACCAGTTTGGGATTGACATCAACGGCATTGAAACTGATCCAGGGTCTTATGATTTCGCCATGCTTTATTAACTGGTCTGCAATTTCTATGGCGGATTGTATCGGTATGGCAAACCCGATGCCCTGTGCAAAAGGTATTACAGCGCTATTCACTCCAATCACTCTACCTTTGCTGTCTATCAGTGGACCTCCGCTATTTCCGGGATTAATGGCGGCATCGGTCTGCATCAATCCTTCCATGAATGTTGACTCGGTCTGGATAGATCTGTTTAAGGCGCTTATGACTCCAGCAGTAACCGTAGGACCACCCACAAGACCCAGAGGACTGCCTATGGCAATTGCCATCTGCCCGATTTTGAGATTTTCGTTCAAAGCCATTTCAGGTACGGGCAGGCCACTGGCTTTGATCCTTATCACTGCCAGGTCTTTCATGGTATCAATTCCCCGTATCTCGGCCGGGAATATCCTTCCATCTTCCAATGTGACTTTTATCTCCTGGGAACCGAATACAACATGAGCATTGGTGAGGATAAAACCGTCCTCATTTATTATGAAACCAGAACCCACCCCCGGAACAGGATGGAGATGCAGGTAAGCGTCCTTCATTAACTTTACTTCACTTATGTTCACAACCCCTGGGATTACTTTTTCTACAGCTTTTGTAACCATTTCATCGAAATCTACCATATTTTTAGCTCCTGTAATCTTTGATTGATATTTCCATTAAAAAAACCTATCCACAATTTCAACAGCCCGGGCAACGAGTTTTGCACAATTTTCAAGATCCTCCATGCTCAATACAGAGACGGGAGTATGGATGTACCGTGATGGTGGGCTAATTACTCCTGTTGGTATCCCTTCGCGTGTCAGGTGTATTGCGGAGGCATCTGTTGTCCCGCCAGTACCGACATCGAGCTGGTAAGGGATATTATTAGATTCTGCCGCTTCTTTTAACCATTTCAACACAGGTTCAGGAACTATAATCCCCCTGCCATCAGCATCGCTTAAGGTTACTGCAGGCCCTTTTCCAATCTCGATTGCAGAATCTTTCTTTTCGATACCCGGATGGTCACCCGTGATTGTCACGTCGGTCGCTACTGCAACGTCCGGGTTTAATCCGAAAGCAGAAGTTTTAGCCCCTTTTAACCCCACCTCTTCCTGCACAGTGAAAACAGCGTGCACGGTAGCCTTTATATCCTTCATCTGCCGCAATGCCTCAATGAGCATCGTGCAGCCCGCGCGATTGTCAAAAGCTTTTCCTGTGACACGATCATTGCCTAAGGATTTGAACTCCATATCAGGGGTTATCGGTGTCCCAACCTTTACACCGATTTTTTCAGCATCTTCCTTGCTTGTAGCGCCCACATCAATGAACATTTCATCGGCTTTAACCGGTTTTTTCAAATCCTCTTCTTTCATGACATGCGGAGGTTTTGAACCGATGACACCGTAGATTTTCCCATTTTCCGTATGCAGTATCATTCTCTGGTTAAGAAGCGTCTGGTCAAACCATCCTCCTGTTTTCGTAAAATGAACAAAACCCTTCTCATCAACATATTTTGTCATAAGGCCGACCTCGTCCATATGGGCAGCAAGCATAACCACAGGCGAGCCACCGCGCTTCGTGGCAATTAAATTTCCCATCTTGTCTGTTTTGATCTCATCCACATACGGTCTTACTTCATCTTCAATAATCTGCCTTACGCTTCCTTCATATCCTGAAACACCGTGAGCGTTCGACAATTTTTCTAAAAGATCCTGCAAATCGTTCATAATAACCTCCACTACAGAGAATTGTCCAGAAAGGTAATAAAACCGACTCACAGGATATTTTACTTATTAAGAACGATTTCACGATGAATTAAGAAATGAGATAGGAAAGCAGCATGATTCGAAGGAGATGGTGGATTAAAAGAGGTTGCCATACTGCTTTCCTCTAACCTATACATTATTCTGGCAGGGGATAAAAGGAATAGCCCATTCTCAAAATTTGAGAGTAAGAATTAACGATAATATGTTCATGACCAACGAATTCTTAAATTCCTAATGTACTCCAGTCAAAGCCAATATAATTTAACACAAGATATATGACCAGAATTACTACAATGACCGTAATGAGATAATAAAAAATCATTCCAGGCAAAATCGCTGATGGTTTATATATTTCATCGTTCGGAGATGGAGATAATAAAGCATCGTGAATCATTTTTAAGAGTTGTATGATATTGTTTTCCTTTTTTTCATCCGTCATATTTATCAGTCTATTTCCTGTGTTTCTTTTTCGAGAAATCTTCGTATCCAGAATATGCCAATTGGAACTAACCAGAAATAGAACCTGAATGGCGTACCCTTAATACTCCATGTCCAAAACTGCGGCAATATTGAAATTAAGAAAAGCGCCGCTGTGAGAAAGAAAGAATTCCTGAGCAGCCTGTATTTTCTTATCAAATCCTGACTGACAAGTTTCTTTTCTTCGACAGTAAGAATATGGGTGAAGAAACCCATGATCGCCATCAGGCCGGCAATGTCAAGGGCAAACAGAACTGAAGCATATTCGATATTTGCAAGCTGGTATTGGGTTGGATTAGGTCCAAGGTTTATGAGATAGAAGAAATAAGGTTCAATGGAAACAAGGAACAGCAGGACAGTGTTCAGGAATTTGGTTGCCGCTGTTTCCATAGGTAGCACAGACATGATGCTTGTGTAACGCAGCCAGACTGAAATCAGGATAATGAAACTTAATGCAAACCCAAGTATATCGCTTCTAATTTCCGCCGGGCTGCCAGGCGGTTTACTGATGAGGGACAATGCACCTATTGAAAGTGCAAGCCCGAATATCATGTCCGAGAGAGATTCGATTCGTGGCTTGGGACTTGATTGTTCGATATTCTGGGACAATTTTATGAACCTCTCTATGTATTTTACGTACAGGTTATGCTTTATTAGATATTGGGTGTACTAACATTTAATAGTTGGCAGATAATATTAAGTATCATAATGATACCAGGAAGTAAGCAATCCGAAGATTTGAAAGCTCGTAAAGATGGGACAATGCCTCCTTTTAGACCAGATTTTCATTCAGATCAGCATGTACAGTGTAAAAAATGTGGGGAAAACTATAAAGGAAAAGACATAAAATGGGATCCGGTAAGTGGCAACTGGGTATGCAAACACCATCCAAAATGTGATGGCGCCGGGTGGCTTCCATTTTAAAAATACATAATTTCAAATAATTTTCGCTATTCTGCATGGGATTTCCTCTTTTTCCTTATTCGCAAGCTTTTATTTTCTAGTAAATACAATATAAAGAAGATATATGGTCAAAGTGGATAGTCTATTTGTTTTAAGGGGGTTTACCTGATTGGAACCGATTATTGAGGTCAGGAATCTTTCCAAAGTGTTCAAGTCAAGAGGAAGGAGGATAACAGCAGTTGATGATGTCAGTTTCGATGTGTTCAATGGAGAGATCTTTAGTATGATCGGACCCAACGGTGCCGGCAAATCCACTACCTTTGCCATGATGACCACATTAATAAAACCCACAGGCGGAAAAATAAAGGTTGCTGGTTTTGATGCTGAAAATGAAGATGACAGGATAAGGCCAATCATAGGTATAGTTCCCCAGAAGCTCAGCCTTTACCCGGACCTTACAGCCAGGGAGAACCTGGAGCTTATGGGCAACCTTTATGATGTACCTAAAAAGGTCATGGAAGAAAGGATTGAGTACTACCTCAAACTGGTCAATCTTGAAAATCATGCAGACCGTTTTACGGGCGGCTTCTCAGGAGGCATGAAGCAGCGCCTTTCCGTGATCAGCGCAGTGATACACGACCCGCAGATAATCTTCTGGGACGAGCCAACTACCGGGCTTGACCCGCAGACAAGACAGGCGATCTGGAAACTTGCCCGGAAGTTCAATTCGGAAGGAAAAACTCTTATTTTCTCGACCCATTACATGGATGAAGCGGATAAACTCTGCGACAGGGTTGCTGTAATGAATGCAGGTAAACTGATGGCTCTGGACACTCCTGAGAACCTGAAAAAAACAACAAACAGTGCAACTCTTGAAGACGTTTTCATTCACCTGACCGGCGAGGAGATACGCGATTGAAATGGATATAAAAACAGAGATCAGGAAATCCTGGATAATTATGATCAAAGAGTTTAAACAGATCCTCAGGAAAAAAGCATTCATGATCCCGCTGTTTTTGTTCCCGATCGTGATGATAATCTTTTTTGGCTACGGCATGGGTGGTACAGTCAAAAATGTAGATATTCTCGTAATAAACGACGACACAGGCACGGCTTCAAGTGCGCTTGTCCAGGAAATCGGAACTTTCATCCCCAAATACGGCGATGTCAAAATGTTCTCGATAATTTATACAAAGGATATGGGGCAATCCGAGGCTGAGAAAAAAATAGATGCCGGGCTGTATAAAGCAGTCCTGATCATTCCACCGGATTACAGCGAACGAGTTGCAAGAAATGAGAGCGTGACCCTGACGCTTCTGACCGACTCCTCGGATACTACATCAAGTGGAATAATAATTAGTTTCATGAAGCAGTTATTTGCAGGAACGTCGGGTTCGCTTGTTACGCTGAATATTCCTGATATTTACGGCAAACTACAGTACATTGACTTCCTCACACCTGCAGTTATTGCCCTGACGGTGTTCATCGGCACTATCCAGACCATGGGTTATGCAATTGCGGGAGAGAGGCAGGATGGCACATTAGTTCGTATTATGATGACGCCTGTAAGCCGTGGAGCCGTTATTCTGGGTAAAACTTTACACCAGCTTATATTGCAACTGGCAAGGGCTGTGGTCCTGATAATTGGTGCAATTCTTCTTCTCGGGGTTAAAATGAACGGGAGCTGGCTGCTTGTCGCCCTGGTGCTTATCATCTTTACATTTGGCGCGGTAGGTCTTGGAATTGCCATATCTGCCGTATCAGAAGACATGATCTCTTTTCAGGCGATAAGCATGTTAGTTGCCTTTCCTTCCATGTTTGCCACAGGGGTCTTCTATCCTTTAAGTTCGGTTCCGGACTGGATGCGCTGGATAGCATATATAGTGCCTCTCACATACGCTAATGATGCAATGCGTACTATCATGGTCAAGGGCCAGGGTTTGGCTTTTATAGCTAATGATTTGATGATACTTCTTTTCTTTGCAATTTTTTATTTTGGTTTAGGTGTTTATCTTTTCAGGAGGGAAGCAGCATAAATGAAGAAAATAATAAGCATACTATCTATTTTAGTATATATTACCGTCATGATCTCAGGTGCATATGGGGCTTATAATACCCCGCAAACGTATAACGTTCCAAGAAGCTTTGAATTTTCAAAAAATTATTATAATGTGTATGGGAGCCCTGATATTCAGGCCACGATTATCGGAAGCAACGAATTCGACAGAGGGCAGACTGTTACTTTGCTTATCGATTTGATGAACAAGGGAGAGTTCCTTGGATTTGACGTTGAAAACACACCTTCCACTGTTGATGAAATATTTGCCGCCCAGACCGAAATCAAACTTGAGGGTAAAATAGTGGATGCTACAGGAATATCTGCATCATTATCGGCAGATCCTGACAGCCCATTAGAAGTAAAATCCATAAGCCAGCAGGTTGGTTCTATACAAAGCGGACAGAATTCGCTGTCGCCGGTGAAATTCGATATAAAAATAGATAAATTGGCAGAGGCGGGAGAATACAATCTTCTTCTCAACCTTACTTATAATCACCAGCAGAACGTCCAGATAATTGATTCGAATGCCACAACTCAAACATACGATGCAAATTACTGGTACGGGATGATGAAACAGAACCAGACCTTGAAGATCAAAGTGAAAAAACAGGCAGAATTTGAGATTATAAGGACAAATGGCAGTCTTGTTGCCGGAAATGATGGCACGATAGAGGTCACATTCAAGAACACCGGGGAAGAAGAAGCAAGAGATGTAAAGGCTATAATCACACCTTCTGACCCGATAAGCACTACCGATGATAAGGCTTACCTGAATAAAATGGAACCGGGAAACGTTGCAGTCGCTACTTTCAAGATCAACGCAGACAGCAAAGCCGTGAACAAAACCTATGCTATCGATACAGTCCTTAGGTACCAGACGCCTGAAGGGGATATTAAATATTCTGATATATTGCAGACTCCGGTGAATGTTAGAGAGGTTAGTTTATTTGAGAGATTATTCGGATGGCATTTCTGATTTTCCGATGAAAGCCGGATAAATCAACTTACAAATTGAGACCTGATTGAGTTAATATAAGCTTAATATCCCACCCGCCAAGATGCATACACATGAATATCACCTCCCTCAGGAGAAAGATTGAACGCCAGGTTCATACAAATTCCTCATCGCTTGTTCCCGATATTCTCAAATCCGGGTTTTCATGCGCTCGTTGCGGGTGGTGCTGCAGACGGAATTTCGATATCAAGATAACGGATGAAATTTCACGTCCATCCAATGCGATCTCGATTTTTCCAAGCGATATCAGGCGCATAATGAAAACAACTGGACTCACATGGAATGAAGTGGCGAAGCCGGATATCTATTCATGTTTTTCAGATGAGGATACAATTCTGGTCATTGGATGGATATTGAATCGTAATGATTTGAACACTTGCGTTTTTTATAAAAATGGCGGATGCACCATATACAGTTGTCGTCCCATGATATGCAGATGTTATCCTTTTTTTATGGGAGAGGAGGGAATTGAGATTATGCATTGCAGGGGTTTGGGAAAAGAAGCGGATAATGAAAATGCTGCGGAAATCGGGCTGGCGTTGAAGCGATTTGAGATCAAGAAACTGCAAAGTTACATCAGGATAATGGAGCAGATGGGAGATAAGTTGAATATTGCCACCATGATGACTCTTCCCGAAAAATATTCTGGCGATGTTTTTGTTTTTGATGGTGAATCGATCTCAATGTGCAAACCCTGAAGAAAACAAATTATGATTAATTTATGGATAAAGTGCCACATACCTATTTATTCCGAAAGAGTTTGGTGCGGTTATTTCAAGATTTATCGATGCTCCTCGTTCCTGGTTTATGGATAAAGATATTGTTTGCTTTGGAATAAGAATCGGGTTTGTATAATTAAGTGTATAAAAAACAAGATCTACTAAATCCCCGCTGTTAATAACTGGAATATCCGGACTGAAAGACCTGTCTTCATCACGTACCGGAATTGCAGAAAATGTATTTGCAGTTTGGGTATTATTTGAATACCTCAAAATCTCATTTCCATCGCTGCTGATTATACTTATAACTATTTGCCTCACATCCATAGAAGCAGTGCCAAC
The DNA here is from genome assembly GCA_027460585.1 of Candidatus Methanoperedens sp. GTDB lineage: Archaea > Halobacteriota > Methanosarcinia > Methanosarcinales > Methanoperedenaceae > Methanoperedens. The sequence continues at coordinate 18,820 of JAPZAP010000095.1, forward strand.
CTCTGGCTTGATACGGATCAACAGGCTTTGAATTCCTGGTTGAAGACCTGGTACCGAAGAGTTTACCCTGTCTCCAATCACGGTCTCAACCACAATATTTGATGTAACCTTTGCAGGGGCATCTTTAGCTGCAAGCGTTGCTTTCTGCTGAAGGACTCCCGTTGAATATATCAACACGACCGCGGCCACCGCTGCGACTAATATCATTGCAATGAAAATTATAAGTGTGCCAATGCCAATATCTGCCTTTTCATTATCAAATATTTTCATTTACCTCATTCCGGAATGTTAACTCAATTCGGCAATCCTTATATTTATCTTTCACCTTGTGGGACTTGGAGAATTCTAATGACGACTACTTGCACAGCCCCAGGTAAAATATACCTATTTGGCGAGCATGCCGTGGTATATGGAGAACCGGCAATAGCATGTGCTGTGGAGCTTCGCACGCGCGCCCAGGTGAAAAAAACTGATGCCATTTCGATTTCATCCGATCTGGGGACAACCGGGCTTGATTTTGAGGTTCACCCCTATGTTTGCGCAGCTATCCAGAAAATGGGTTCACCGGAAGTATGCATCAAAATAACTTCGGAGATCCCCGTTGGATCAGGACTCGGCTCATCGGCCGCAGTAACTGTAGCCACACTGGCTGCTATCAATATCGAGTGCAGTCAGGGATATGAAAAGGAGAAGATCGCACAAATGGCTCATGAGATCGAAAAGGAAGTGCAGGGGGCGGCAAGTCCTACCGATACATTCGTTTCCACCTTCGGCGGAGTGATCGAAATCCCATCCCGCAAAAGGCTTGACCTTCTTGATTGCGGGATTGTAATTGGGAATACAGGTAAAGGTGCATCACCCAAAAAAACAGCGAAACTCGTAAAACAGGTAGCTGTACTTAAAGAAGAATACCCCGATTCCATAAATCCTATAATCAAGACCATCGGTTCATTTGCAAAGCATGGTGAAATAATGGTTACTCAAAAAAATTACCAGGCACTTGGGAAACTTATGAACGTTAATCACGGGTTGCTGGATGCTCTTGGCGTCAATACCATCGAGTTATCTGCCCTTGTCTATGCAGCGCGAAACGCTGGCGCATATGGGGCAAAACTCACTGGCGCGGGCGGAGGCGGATGCATGGTGGCTTTGACCGATTCACAAGTTGAGGTTGCACATGCTATTGAAAAGGCCGGAGGTAAAGCAATTATTACAAGGTTTACGCGGGAAGGTGTGTTACAGGAATGAACCTCATAATATTGAAGATAGGGGGAAGCGTAATTACTGAAAAAGGCTCCATATCAAGAGCGAGGGAAGCTGAAATTGACAGGATATCACATGAGATAGCAGCATTCAGGAAGGACTCGGATTCACAACTTATTCTTGTTCACGGCGCAGGTTCTTTCGGTCATCCCCAGGCCATGAAATACAGGTTAAACGAAGGATTCGATGCGCAAGGCGCATATCTGACCCATGCTTCCGTGAATGTGTTGAATTCAAAAGTCGTGGAGTCATTAAATAATGCAGGCCTCCATGCCCTGCCCGTTCATCCTTTGAGTTCATGCCTGCTTGAGAATGGGAAACTTATTGATTTCCAGCTCGGACAGATAAAAGTTATGCTTGAAAAGGGCATAGTTCCTGTACTTCACGGGGATGTTGTCATGGACAGGACAAAAGGCGCATCAGTTCTTTCCGGGGACAGGATAATCCCTTATCTTGCGCTTTTCCTGAAAGCTTCAAAGATCGGGGCGGGAAGCGATGTCGATGGGGTTCTTGATGAAAAAGAAGCAGTCATAAAGAAGATCACACCTTTTAATTTTTTGGATTTGAAGAAAAGCATTAAGGGTTCAGGATCCACAGATGTTACGGGGGGAATGCTTGGTAAAGTATCGGAACTGCTGGAACTCGCAAGCAAGGGTGTTGATTCACGTATTTTCAAT
>JAPZAP010000096.1 GCA_027460585.1 Candidatus Methanoperedens sp.
TATTTATGGCTTTCATACCTTTTATAAATTATTGAGATGTATTTTTGTGATTTTTCATATTATGGTAGCTGTGCCTATCGGTTTATTTTGACTATTTGACTATATCCAGCCCCCGTGTCGGATAATTTTCGTCTTTAGTTCAAAAAAGACCTGTTTTTCAGTGGAAGCGATTTATGTGGATTCATTTGTTACCAGATTATTCTGTTTTTTGTTGTGAAAAATTATTAAATCACTGGATTTTAGGATTGTGCCAACCATTACGTATATTGAATAATAATTGTATATCATTTTGTGGAAGAACAGGTGATTTTAGAATAGGCACTTTATGAGATAAAGAAGCTTCTGGAATTTCATTTCCTGAAATTGAAATGAAAAATCTTTCTGATACATTTTTTTTTTTGTTTCTTTGATTCACCAATTGCCCAAGTAAGCCTCTCAGTCAAAGATTTACGTAATGTTGCTATTTGTCCTGCATAAACAATATGCTGCCTATGCTTGAGATCAAATGGGATGTCATTGGTGTTTTGAGTCAACAATAACACAATTTTTCCCAAAGCATGAGCATATCCAACCTCATAAAAAACATTTGGATTGCGCCCAGTCATATCTGCAATAATAACATCCGCTTTATTAATTTGATTAAAAATCCTATCGAGAATATTTTCATTAAATATCTGATTATCAACTCGCTCAGCATATGCATTTATCTCTTTAGCTGCGCCTTGTATCCCAAACTCGTATATATCATTGAATTTCTCATCAAAAGGCATCAAAACGAAAATAAATGGTTTTGGAGCCGTACTATTTTCATTATCCACTATAGAATACCTCTTTAGGATGAATTACAATGCCCGATTCTGTTATCTCGAAGGGATGTATATTTTTAGAGTGTTTTGAGCCTCTCATTTTAATTATTGATATGGAAGAGACATATACAGAATCCATTAATTGAAGATTTATCCTTATTACACCATCTGTAATAAATTGTTCAACACCAAATCTACTATTTTGAATAGCATCTTCTAATAATTCACATGTAAGAAGTGATGTTAATCCAATCACTTCTAATGTTGTTGATAATTTTAACAATTCAATTCTAATTTTTGATGGGTCTTGTAGGTAAAATCCAATCGAAGTGGTTGAGTCAACTAATGCTCTTTTTGCGTCAATTGTATCCTGTATAGCTATGAGCTGGTCAACCATAGAACGAAGATCAAAAGGTCTTACGTCTACATATTTTTCATGGGACGGTATTCCTATCTTGGTAGAACATGCATCGATTATAGCAAGTTTTCCATCATCTTCTAGGGCCTCAAAATCCTATCCGAATTTACCGGCATTTTCCCTGACCTGATCAGGTCGCTCTTCTGTCGCTATTTAAATACCATTTTCCCCATATTTTGTGATGCCATTATAAAGATATTGAAGTCCAAATATGGTTTTGCCTGCACCAGCAGGTCCAGACAATAGATATGATCTATTTCTTAATAATCCCCAACCACATAATTCGTCAAACCCTTCTATTCCGGTTCGAACCCGCTTTGAATCTGACTTTTCTTTTGTATTCTTATTCTTCGTCACCATCACTAGTTTACCCTGACCTGAATTAATCAAAACAAATATAATGAGTATCTATATAAGTCTTCCTCAAAACTTTTCAAACAACGATGAAATTTTCAACGAGGCATTCAAAAACGCTCCCATTGCCAACGCTTGTGAAAATTTAATAGTGCTGTGGAAAGGGACGGGCATGAAAGCTACAGGAGGTCGTCCGCAGTTTTTGTTGAAATTGATATAATTTAAGAATATCCAATTATCAAGGATTATAACTATTATCCACTGGTGGTATCTAGCGTTTATCCTCTACGAACATGCAAACTTTGTTTCCACAAAGGGAGACTCTTAATACGGTCTTTTACATTCCTCTTGATTTTTTTTAACTTTTGAAATGATGTATCCCGGAAGTTCACCCTTTATTAAACCTGCGTTTCATAATATGTTCAGACAATCTCTTCTTTATCCTCATATATTCCACATCCGAAAGACCGATGGATTCAAGCGCAGAATCCCTGAGGAAGCAGGGTTTTGTTATCTTGCAGCACCATGCCATGCTGCCAAAACATGTGCCTTCCCCGTATTCTATGGGTGTGTTCTTTACAAAATCAGTTTTGATCTTCATGAATTCCTCAGCGCTGATGCCTGCCTGTTTCAGTGCCCCATGCAACGCGCAGGCCTTGACAGGAAGGCAGCAAAAAGCTAGTGCCCTTAAGTCCCCGCCCCCGCAGATGTGTTTGGGGGCATTATACCATCCTGTCATGGATTGGAGGGATGAAACCTCAAAGATGAGGTTGTTGATAATTCCCGGTTGAGTTCGCACGGCGCGCGCAGCTGAAACCATATCAGCGCCGTGAGAGAACATCTCTTTTGCGACCTCAAAATCTACGACTGAATTATTGCCGATGATGAACAGGTTCGTAGCATTGCGGATGCGTTTGATAACCCCGATATCTGCCCCATCAGGATGCATGGCATCTATATGGATAATATCGGCGCCCGCTTTTTCTATGGCTTTTGCAAGATCGGTATCGTTCACTACGTTTGCTCTTATCTTGACCGAGAGCACAACGCCTGTTTTTTTTATTTCCCGAATATATTCGCAAAGCCTGGGGATATCTCTCAATAATGCCTCTCCCGCCCCCAGTTCAACCATTTCGGGCTGCCTGCAATGCGCGTTTATTTCAAGAATTACATTGAATTCTTTAGCAAGATTCGCGGCTTCAATATACGGCGCCAGCGATGCAGCGCGCACATTCACCGCAATCGTTGTAAAGTCCTTTGCGGCTTCAAGTTCGCTTCTTAAAAATTCAACAGGCGCATCGGAAAAGAATTCAGTCCTTCCCCGTTCAATTTCTTTCCTGGCGGCGTCATTTGTGGGTTTGTCAAGATTATATCCACCAAGGACTATCAATCCAGCATTCTTGAAACCAGATGCGAATTTACTGTCGGTAATTCCTGCCATGGAAGCCACAGCAATTGGATTTTTGGGTGATGCATAACTAACTTTAATATCGAATAATTTTTCTGTCACGATTTTTCCTCATTAATTAATATGCCTTTTGTTGTCGGAATCATTAAAGAATTTTGCGCTAAAACAATTTCATAAGCTTTTTATATCAATAATCCTTTTTTAAGCAGATATGGTGGTCTAATGGTCACAAATGAAATTCTAGATAATTATTTGCCTGTCGTAATATTTGCGATAATAGGTGTTGTGTTCGTGGCTATCTCTTTATTCATGTCAAGGATGGTCAGGCCCAGCAACAAGACAAAGGAAAAACTTTCCACGTATGAATGCGCAGAGAAGCCTATAGGAGATGCAAGGGTACATTTTAACATTCAATATTACCTGATCGTTATTGTTTTCCTGATCTTTGATGTTGAAGTCCTGTTCCTGTATCCATGGGCCGTGCAATTCAAAACCCTCGGACCGCTTGGATTTCTTGAGATGATATTGTTCATTGAAGTATTAATTATAGGTCTTGCCTATGCATGGAGAAAGGAGGCATTAGAGTGGATCCAGTAACTATCGACACTACAAAAATCAAAATAACAAAGAAGCAGCCTGTGACTGCGCTTGATAAATTGAATGATACAGGTCTGATAAGCACCGTTCTTTCAGCAAGAGAACGGGAAGGAATGATTCTTTTTTCAACGGTCGACCAGGTATTTAACTGGGCGCGTTTGTCCTCCCTCTGGCCGGTCACATCGGGTCTTGCCTGCTGCGCTATTGAGATGATGGCAGTTGCAATGGCTCATCACGATATTGCGAGGTTCGGAATGGAGATTTTCAGGGCAAGCCCCAGGCAGGCTGACCTCATGTTCGTTGCGGGCACCGTCACCAAGCGCATGGCGCCAAGGGTTAAACAACTTTATGAAATGATGCCTGACCCCAAATGGGTCATAGCAGTAGGAAGCTGCGCATCGACCGGCGGACCATATCATGAATCATATTCAGTATTAAAAGGCGTGGACCTGATTATACCAGTAGATGTATATATGCCCGGCTGTCCTCCGCGTCCTGAAGCATGGATTTATGCGGTGATCCAGCTCAGGGAAAAGATAAAGAACCAGGGATATGGAGCAAAATGGGGGCTTAATAAATGAACGCGGCTGAAGAATTGAAAAACCTGTTACCGGGGTCTGTTGTCAGCACCGGGCTCCAGTTGAATAAGCCAATGGCAGTTATAAAAAAGGAAGAACTGTTAAAAGCGGCAGGAAAAGCAAAGGAAATGGGATTTGACCATCTATCAGTAATTACCGGAATTGATTATAAAGATCATTTTGAAGTGATATACAATTTCTTTTCATACAACAAAAAGCAAAATCTTGCTTTAAAAGTAAATCTGGATCATGATAAACCGGAAGTGGAATCACTCACCGGGCTGTGGAATGGCGCAGACTGGCTTGAGAGGGAAACGTTTGACCTTGTTGGAATTAAATTCATCGGGCACCCCAACCTTGTCCGCATATTGCTCCCGGATGGATGGAATGGGCATCCGCTTAGGAAGGATTATGACATGAATACCGAGCAATTCGTTACAATTGGCGAGAACGGTGACGACGTAGTTAGTACGGATGGCACTAATCTGCTAAGGAGGAAATAACGTGGAATCGGATGAACTTCTTATCAATATGGGTCCTGTCCACCCGAGCACACATGGTGTATTGAGATTCAAATTAAGGATGGACGGCGAAAGTATAAGGGAATGTACGCCTGTGCTTGGCCATCTTCACAGGGGTACAGAAAAGATCGGGGAAATGAAAACATATCTCCAATTCATACCATACACGGACAGGCTTGATTATATCTCGGCTTTTCCTAACAATTATGCTTTCGTGAAAGCAGTTGAAGAACTTGCAGGCATAGAGGTGCCGCTTCGTGCAGAGTATATCCGTGTCCTGACGATGGAGCTGAATCGGATTGTGAATCACCTTGTATCGATCGGCTCCCTTTTGATGGATCTTGGAGCCGCCACAATGATTATGTGGGGATTCAGGGAGAGGGAAAATGCCCTCCAGTTATTCGAAATGCTATGCGGCGCAAGGATGACATTCAATTACATCAAACCCGGTGGTGTGAGGGAAGACATCCCTGACGGCTTCATGCCAAAACTCAATGAATTCTTAAAAGACATGGAGAAACGCATAGACGATTATGAGCAGCTCATCAATGGTAATGAAATATTCCATATGAGAATGAAAAACATAGGCGTCATAAGTGCGAAAGATGCTGTGAATTATGGGTGGACAGGCCCGACACTTCGTGGTTCAGGAGTGGATTATGACCTTCGGAAATACGAACCCTATTCAATATATCCCGACCTTGATTTCAAGGTATGTGTGCGCAACGAAGGCGACAGTTTCGCAAGATTTATTGTAAGGATGGATGAAATGAGGGAAAGTCTCCATATCCTGCGCCAGGTTGTGGATAATATGCCCGCCTCAAAGGAAATCAGCAGCGCAAAATATGGAATAGCTCCCATGACTGGCACTCCAACAGCTGTTTCATCATATTTTCCAAGGATATTTACACCTCCGCCGGGTGAGGTTTACAGCCGGATAGAAGCGCCCAAAGGAGAACTGGGATTCTATGTGGTCAGCGACGGCACCACAAAACCATACCGCGTGAAAATACGATCGCCGTCTTTCTGCAATTTGACTGCAATACCGAGCCTGGTGACAGGATTAAAAATCCCTGACCTGATAGCGGCATTCGGTACCATTGATGTTGTTCTTGGCGATGTGGACCGGTGATATAATGTTTGCAAATACTTACGAACTTATTGTGTTTATCCTGAATTTTATTGGGATTTACAACCCTATAAATGATTTTTTTAAGATGCTGGGAATTGAGTATGTTCTGAGGATCATAATAGTATTGGTGGAGATAGCGGTTTTATTTGTTTTCATCCTTTTGACTGTCATGTTCCTGACATGGATGGAAAGAAAGGTCGTAGCCATGGTGCAGGCAAGATATGGTCCAATGGTCACCGGACCACGAGGATTGCTCCAGCCAGTTATGGATGGCGTTAAACTCATAGGAAAAGAAGATATAATACCTGCCAAAGCCGACAGGTGGATTTTCACACTGGCGCCTTTTCTTATATTTATACCGGCTCTGCTTGTATTCATCCCTCTCCCTTTTGGAGAATCCCTGATAATATCGGATCTGAATGTTGGTCTGCTTTATATCATCGCGATATCTGCCATTTCGCCTATTGCGATTTTAATGGCGGGCTGGGCTTCCAATAATAAATATTCATTAATGGGAGCAGTAAGGGCTGTCGCACAGGACATCAGTTATACGATCCCTCTCGCACTTTCTGCAATTGCAGTGGTCTTATATACAGGATCCCTGAGCACAGTGGACATTGTCACAGCGCAAAGCGGGACATGGTTTGGTTTTATTCCAAAATGGTTCATATTCCTTCAACCTCTGGGTTTCATTCTATTCCTGATAGCTTCGATTGCTGAAATGGGACGAATACCATTTGACTTCCAGGAATCTGAATCAGAACTCGTAGCCGGTTTCTTCACTGAATACAGCGGCATGAAATTCGCAATGTTCTTCCTTGCTGAGTACGCACACTTATTTTCGGTCTCAGCGATTGTTGTCACATTGTTCCTGGGAGGATGGTCAGTACCGTTCCTTAGTTTCATCCCGGCAGCATTAGTTCCACTAGTATCACTTGGGGTTTTCCTGGTTAAGACCTATGCAATAATATTCTTTGCAATGTGGCTAAGGGATACAGTACCCAGGATGAGGATAGACCAGCTTCTCAAAATTGGATGGAAAATCATGATCCCGCTGGCTTTGATCAACTTACTTGTCACTGCGTTTATATTGACTGCAGGGAGGTTCTAATGGCCTGGATAAGCAAGGACTGGACTATGACCGGAATAATAAAAGGGCTCATCGTTACTTTGAAACACGTATTAAGAATAGGGGATAGACCCACGGTGACAGTGCAGTATCCATATGAGAAGATGAAACTCCAACCAAGGTTCAGGGGTCTGCATGCGGTTGATGAGAATGCCTGTATAGGATGCGGGATTTGTGAAGTGAACTGCCCGAATGGAACGATCCAGATAGTAAAACATAACACGAAATGGTATCCGCAGGTCAATATTGGAATGTGCATGTTCTGTGGCATCTGCGTGGATGTTTGTCCCATGAACGCCATGAAAATGACAGGGAATTATGAACTTGCTGATTACAGCAGGGAGAGCCTGATTTATGGTCCAGACAGGTTATTATTCAACAAAGAGGTGAAACAGTAATGGATATAGTATTTATTGTTATTTCAATTCTTACGATTTTATCATCGATCATGGTAATACGATCGAGTAAATTAGTCCACAGCGCCCTGTACCTGGCGGGAACACTCATCGGCACAGCCGGTCTGTTTCTACTCCTGCAAGCGGAATTCCTGGCGTGGGTGCAGGTACTCGTATATGTTGGAGCGGTTGTAACCCTGATATTATTCACTATTATGTTGACCAGAAAGGGAGAGGAAGAATAAAATGATCAACAAGATCTTTAATTTACTGATCGCATTACTGTTATTTACTGTATTATTCTTAGCAATAGATAATAGTTACACCGATCTGGCAAAGAAAGAAGAAATAAATTATATCAGCATCGAGCAGATAGCAGGCGGACCGCAGATCAGGGGCGGGATTTTCAGCGATTTTATTTTTTCATTTGAATTGCTTTCACTGTTATTACTGGCAGCATTGATCGGCGCGCTTTACATCGCCAAAAAGGAGGCTTAAAATGGGATTATATTCATATCTCTTAATTTCTATTATCATTTTCACCATAGGTGTTTATGGTATCATTACACAGAGAAGCGGGATCAAGATCCTCATGTGTATAGAACTGCTCCTGAACTCAGCCAATCTGAACCTTGTGGCATTCTCAAGTTATAACGGCAATTCAACAGGCCAGGTATTTGCTTTGTTCTCAATAGCAATAGCTGCAGCAGAGGCTGCAATAGGATTTGCGATCCTTGTAGCTTTATTCAGGTTACGCGATACCATAAATCTAGATAATATCAATATCCTGAGGTGGTAATATGTTCAGTGATTATGCAGCACTAATAGTATTATTACCGGTCATCGCTTTTGTCCTGACACTTTTCCTGGGCAAGAAACTCTATTCAGGAGGAGCATTGCTTCCGATAGCAGCGATCGCAGGATCGTTCATCATTTCACTGGGGATTTTCTTTGAGATATATCCCGGGGGAATGGTACAGCAATCAATTCCCTGGTTTGGCAACGGAATCAGCCAGATGAATATGGGAATCCTGATCGACCCGCTGGCAATAGTTATGCTGATGATGGTTTCCTTCGTCAGCTTGCTAATTCATATTTATGCAGTTGGATATATGTCACATGACCCTGCAAAACCGCGGTATTTTGCCGAAACATCATTGTTCACGGCAGCCATGTTGAGTGTAATTTTATCTGATAATATACTTCAGTTCTTTATTTCATGGGAAGTCGTAGGTCTGTGTTCATTCCTTTTAATAGGGTTCTGGTACCATAAGCCATCAGCAGCGGCGGCAGCCAAGAAAGCTTTCCTTGTTACAAGGATCGGAGATGTGCTATTCCTTGCCGGGATAGTCATGCTCTATGTTAACCTGGTTGAGATAATCAATAATCCTGCAAATGCATTCAAAATAGAGCCGGGAAATTTCCTCCTGCAATTCAAGACTATGTTCGAAGCTATTCCGCTCATCGATAAGACACAATTAACATACATCACACTCCTCTTCTTTGGCGGTGCGGTAGGTAAAAGCGGACAGTTCCCGCTTCATGGCTGGCTGCCTGATGCGATGGAAGGCCCGACAACGGTTTCGGCCCTTATCCATGCAGCAACAATGGTCACAGCTGGTGTTTACCTTGTGGCAAGAACATTCCCTATGTTCTTTGCCACCCCGGCTACGATCATGACCGGAGTGCCTGATTCACTTCTTATCGTTGCTATCTTCGGCGGTTTCACAGCACTGTTTGCTGCCACGATGGGACTTGTAATGAATGATATTAAACGGGTGCTTGCTTATTCAACAGTCAGCCAGCTTGGATATATGATGCTGGCACTTGGTACAGCCGGCGCGGTCGTGGGCGCACAGGCAGTAGGCATTTCATTATTCCACCTCGTAAGCCACGCATTCTTCAAAGCATTACTTTTCCTTTGCGCAGGAAGCGTTATCCATGCCGTGGGAACGAACGATATCCGCGAAATGGGGGGCTTGTTCAATAAAATGAAGATCACAGCAACAACAATGCTGATAGCAGCCCTGGCTCTTGCCGGCATAGGAATACCCTTTATAAATATAGGAACAGCCGGATTCTTCAGCAAGGATATGATAATAGAGAAGTCGTTCGAATTCGGAGAAAAAACCGGTGGATGGGGCTGGATATTTTATGGTTTTGCCATCCTGGCAGCTCTCCTGACCTCAATCTATATCTTCAGGTTGTGGTTCATGGCCTTCACAGGAAAGCCGCGGTCTGAAAGACATTCGCATGAATCACCCAATGTGATGACAGTTCCATTAATGATACTCGCATTGTTCGCCCTGTTCTTTGGTTTCTCGCAGACAGGATTCTATGGATATCTTGAGAAGAATTTTGAATTGATGGGTGTGGAGATTGCGGTCCATGAAGAAGCGGCTCAGCTCCCTGTTATAATAATCCTGCTTCCAGTAATAGTTGGAGTGCTTGGATTTTTGATATCTTATGCAATCTACTACAAACGGATGATTGATATGAGTAAGATCATATCATCCGAAAATCCGCTTTATAAACTGTTATTGAACAGGTATTATGAACCCAAGATAGGTGCAGACCTTATCGGGGTAAAATTGACCCATGATGTCGTAGCACAGTCAGGAGAATTTGTTGACCGAAAGATCATAGACGGGCTGGTAATAGACTCAATAATAGGCAATACTATTTTCAAGATAGGCGAAATAATACGGAAATTGCAGACTGGAGTTGTCCAGAATTACGCCTCTATTACAATTCTGGGAGTGGCATTGCTCCTGGTTTTACTTAAGCTCAAACTCGGAGGGGTATAATGGCAGGCTTAATTTCATTGATGATCCTTATCTCGCTGGCAGGAGCGCTCATAACGTTCCTTGCAAAAACCCGCGAGCAGGCAAGGACCGTAGCTATTATTACGTCAGGTATATCACTTGCAATATCGCTTGTGATATTCTCACAGTTTGACAGTTCAATTTCTACAATACAATTCCTTGAATCGTATTCCTGGATACCTTCTATAGGTGTTACCCTGAAATTCGGTCTTGACGGTATAGGTATGCCGCTTGTGCTCCTGTCAAATATTATTATACCGCTCACCGTAATTTTTGCATGGGGCGAAACAAAACAGGCAAACAGGTTCTATGGATTGATACTTCTTGAACTCACAGGAGTACTGGGAGTTTTCACTTCGCTTGATTTCTTTGTGTTCTATATATTCTGGGAAATCGTCCTGATCCCAATGTACTTCCTGATAAGCATCTGGGGCGGACCAAGAAAGGAATATGCGGCAATTAAGTTCTTTATATATACGCATGTGGCAAGTCTTGTAATGCTTCTTGCGATATTTGCTATGTATTTCAATGCATTGGGTATTACAGGAACCCCAAGTTTTGATATGTTCGGACTCCTGAAATCCTATCAGGTAATGGATGGAGATCTGATAAAAGGTGTAATATCCCTGAAAGACGCGGTATTTATCGGCCTATTGTTTGGATTCATCGTCAAGATGCCGGCAGTCCCATTCCATACATGGCTGCCTGACGCACATGTTGAAGCTCCAACTGCGGGCAGTGTAATACTTGCAGCTTTACTCCTTAAGATGGGTGGTTATGGCCTGTTCAGGGTTATTCTTCCAATCCTTCCATATTCAGATTCACCTTCCAGGATGATCACACTGATGGCAATAATCGGCGTATTGAGTATCCTTTACGGAACTTTCCTTGCCCTGGCACAGCGTGATCTCAAGAAGATGGTGGCATACTCAAGCATAAGCCATATGGGTTATGTAACCCTTGGTGCGGCAGCTCTTGTTCCGCTGTCGGTTAGCGGGGCGATGTACCAGCAGTTCTCACACGGGCTTATCACAGGCATATTGTTCATGTCATGCGGCGTTATCCAGCACTCGGCTGGAACAAGGATAATACATGACCTTGGAGGAATAGCCAAATACATGCCTAAACTAACCTTTGTCATGCTGGCCGGATTCCTTGCATCCCTGGGATTGCCGGGAATGAGCGGCTTCATAGCAGAATTCCTTGTGCTTGTAAATTCGTATTTCACGCTTCCCACATTCGTGATCCTTGCCCTGTTTGGCATCGTGTTCACAGCAGGATATCATCTATGGGCAATGCAGCGTGCGGTTTTCGGGACATACAATGAAAAACTGGGGCATATCCATGATGGGGCGAATTATGAAATAGCTTCCATGGCAATTCTTGTGCTTCTTGTAATATACTTCGGGCTAAATCCAAACCCCGTACTTAATATGATGACCGTGAATGCAGAGCAACTACTGAAATCTGTTGTCCTGAGAGGGGTGATAACATGAGTCTTAACATTAATTTTGCAATGCTTGCGCCTGAAATATTGCTGACCGTACTGGCTTTTGTAATCATAATAATGGGTCTTTTAATAAGCAATAAATCGAAGAACATGCTTGGTTACCTGAGCGCTGCCGGTATTTTGGCTTCACTTGTATATGTTATTGGCAATGGGATGACGGAAAAGGTCAGTTACTTCTATGATTCCCTCGTTGTCGATCCCTTATCACAGGTATTCAAGCTGATATTCTTAATAGTTTCATTGATCGCAGTTATTGCGTCCATTGAATATTTCAAGGACAATCGTAATCAGGATGAGTATTATGCACTCATTCTCATGTCCACAGTGGGTATGATGGTCGTTGCATCAGCGAATGACCTGATAGCATTGTTCGTGGGTTTTGAACTTGCAAGCATGTCAACATATGTGCTTGCCGGCTTTGAAAAGAATAATCCTTCATCCCTTGAAGCAGCATTGAAATATTTCATAATAGGTTCACTTTCATCAGCTTTGATGTTATTCGGCATGTCGCTTATCTATGGAATAACAAGTACTACAAATATTCCTGGAATAATTGAGTTCTTCAGGTCTGCCCCTCTTATGGCTGAAAGTTCACTTGGGGTCCTTGCAATGATATTCCTTGTTGCAGGATTTGGTTTCAAGATGGCGCTTGTGCCATTCCATATGTGGGCACCTGATACATACGAAGGGTCACCCAGTGTTGTATCTTCACTTCTTGCCGCAGGATCAAAAAAGATGGGATTTGTGGCAGCTTTCAGGGTGCTTGTGCTCGCGCTTGTTGCGATTCGCGCAGATGTGCATTTCACTTTTGCGATACTTGCTATCATAACTATGACCTATGGTAACGTCGTGGCAGTATCCCAGCGAAGCATCAAGAGGATGCTTGCATATTCATCCATCGCCCAGGCAGGATATATTGCTCTCGCTTTCGTTGTGACTACGCCAATGTCTATTGCAGGAGGTATTCTCCTTGCCCTTGGACATGCATTAATGAAAGGCGGAGCTTTCATCGCAGTTGCTGTTGTGGGATACATGGTTCTATCCGATAACAAGAACGCAAAAAATATAGATGACCTTGAGAATTTCGCAGGACTTGGAAAGCGGGCTCCAATAACAGCATTAGGTTTCTTTGTGTTTTTCCTGGCTTTAGCGGGTATACCGCCGTCAGCCGGATTCATAGGGAAATTATTTTTGTTCTATTCGATCACAGTACAGGCAATCAGCCTTTCAAGCAGCTGGCTTCTCCTGGTCGTGGTTATTGCAATACTAAATAGCGCCCTGTCGATCTATTATTATGCACGCGTAATAAAATACATGTATGTGCTGCCCCCCAAGGGTGAAAGAATAAAAGAACCGACAGCTTATGTTGTCGCAATACTTATCGCTGTAATAGGAACGATCGGGATCGGTCTGTATCCGGAACCATTTATCAATATGGCAATGAACGCAGCACAAGTCTTAGGAGTGTGAAATTTATGGCAGATTGTGAATTATGCGGTGTGGCAAGGCCAACCCTTTGCCCTGTAAAAGTTAAGGCTCCCGGTGTATTATCAGCATATCCGGCAGGAACATGGAGAGGAATAAATCTGGAATGCCTCAACATTTGCCATGAAGCTAATATGCAGCGGGTTCCAATAAAGGCTAAAAAATGCGATCTATGCAGCTCAAAGAATGTGCCGCTGTTCCAGGTTAAGGTCCCTGTGCCAATTTTCCAGGAACCTTATCACAGGGAAACTATCAAAGCGATATGTGAGAGCTGTTTTGAAGCATGCGAGGATACTATAAAAAGGCGCGAAGCAGAAAAAGAAGAGTCTCATCATCATTAGGTGATTCTTTCTTCTCTTCATCAAATTCACTCTGAATTAGCGTCAGGAACTAATAAGGATAAAATTAGCTTATATTTTCAATCATGCAATATTAAATAACACGAGCTCACTTTGCGCCGAAGCCACCCCGCAGAAAGCGCCTCAGGTATTCTTCGTCGTCAGAATTCTCATGTTTATTTCTTTCTTCAGTATTATTATAATTCATTTTCTTACTCATTTATAGTCAAGAACATAATTTATTTTACTATTTTACTTATTTGTTAAAACTTTGCGATCTTTGCGTTCTTTGCGGTGCATGATTTTTTTCACCGCAAAGGGCGCAAAGGACGCAAAGATAGTTTGAATTGTTTGGTATTCA
>JAPZAP010000097.1 GCA_027460585.1 Candidatus Methanoperedens sp.
GGCTGTCAAAAAGTTTGGTGTTGTGGGCTATCATAAAATTTTTGAAAATAAAAAACCGCAGATAAACGCCGATGAACGCAGATTTATGATAGCGTATTTTACGATTTATAATAATCTAACACCAAAAGATTTTACACTCACCCATTCCGGTTCTGTCAAGTTGTCGGTTGTTTTGGTATGTTGGAACGCCTGTCAAAAATCGGTTGTTATTGGAAAACGAGTGTAGTTTGAGACAGAAGCCCAGAAAAAAGTTAAAATTACAAAAAAAATGGGGAAAAGTCCCCACATATTGTTTATATTCTACTGCCCGCCCCAATCGCCTACGAGTGGTGTATCGCCGTCAACTCCATATATGAAGGAAAGGTCAGCATTACCGGCACTATTGCTGTTCCTGAGATAGAATACACCATGACGATAGATAGCAGCGGTATCAACGCCATCGCCGTTCCAGTCGCCTACGAGTGGTATATCGCCGTCCACTCCATATATGAAGGAAAGATCAGCACTTCCAGCAGTGTTGCTGTTCCTGAGATAGTAAGCACCGTGACGATAGATACCAACAGTATCGGTGCCATCGCTGTTCCAGTCACCCACGAGAGGTGTATCGCCATCCACTCCATAGATGAATGACAGGTCAGCATTACCGGCACTGTTGCTGTTACGCAGATAAAACGCACCGTGACGATAGATACCAACGGTATCAACGCCATCGCCGTTCCAGTCACCTACGAGTGGTATATCGCCGTCCACTCCGTATATGAAGGACAGGTCAGCATTACCGGCACTATTGCTATTCATAAGATAGAATTCCCCGTGACGATAGATACCAACGGTGTCAACGCCATCGCCGTTCCAGTCACCTACGAGTGGTATATCGCCGTCCACTCCATAAATGAAGGAAAGGTCAGCATTACCGGCACTGTTGTTGTTCCTTAGGTAGAAAGCACCGTGACGATAGATGCCAATAGTGTCGTTTGTTGGTTTGTATGCAAGCGGCAGGTAATCGATATTGTTCTCATTAAATGGTGTATATGATGAATCGCATATACCATCGCTATCCATATCGATGCAGGTCTGGCTGAACCCTGTGCCATACGAATTAGCCCAGAAGTTGCCGCCGAGGTTGGTACCACCGACAATGTTTGTGCCCGGCATCTTTGTAATATTCCAGATATTGCTGACAGTTCCGGAAAAATAAAAGTTGTTGGTATTGTTGAAATAGTTATTATAGATAGTGTTGTTGTTAGAAGAATCTAAATAGATACCAATTTGGGAATTATTCGAAGCATTGTTGCCGCTAAGCGTGTTTTCGCTCGAACTCCACAGATAGAAGCCGATATCGTAGCCCGATACATTGTTGTGGCTTAATGCGTTTTTGCTGTTACCGCCTAGATAGAAACCGTTGTTGTTAAAGCTGTAGCTATTGTAGCCGTTGTTGTTCAAGGCATTGTTGCCACTCAGCCTGTTGTTGCTTGAACTGGACAGATAGAAGCCGTAGCTGTAGTACCCATCGTTATTCAAGGCATTGTTGCCAGTCAGCGTGTTACTACTGGATAAATACAGATAGAAGCCGTAGCCGTTGTTGTTCAAGGCATTGTTGCCACTCAGAGTGCTGTTGCTGGAACTGGACAGATAGAAGCCGTTGCCGTTGTTGTTCGAGATGGTGTTAACGTAGTAGCCATTATTGTTCGAGGCATTGTTGTCGATCAGCATGTTGTTACTTGAACTAAATAGATAGAAGCCAGTGCCATAGTAGCCGTTATTGTTTGAGGCACTATTGCCACTCAGCGTGTTATTGTTAGAACCGGATAGATAGAAGCCGTAGCCATTGTCGCCATTGTTGCCGCTGTTATTTGAGGCATTATTGCCGATAAGGAGGTTGTTACTTGAACTGGATAAATAGAAGCCAAATCCGTTGTCGACGCTATTGTTTGAGGCACTGTTGTCACTCAGAATGTTATTGTTGGAACTGGATAGATAGAAGCCGATATGGTTGTTCGACGCACTATTATTTTTAACAATATTACTGGCTGAACTTATATATATTCCCGAATATGCATTGAATATAAATGCATTTGTGCCATTCCTTGCATCGAATCCATCAAGCGTAATTCCATTCGCGCTCAGAGTGATCGCGTTGCTGCTCCCCCCTGCATCTACAACAGGCTTTCCTCCGCCGCTATCAATTCCGCTTAGAATAAGTTGCTTATTTACGTTCACATTTTCATAATACGTACCGCTGTAAACCAGAATTGTGTCCCCTGCGTTCGCATTATCTATCGCATCCTGAATCCTCGAATAATTTGCGCCGCCGCTGGCATTCACCGTAAACGTGGCCGCCCCCGCCCCACCTGCCAACAATAACACCAGTGCCATTATTCCAACCGCTATCCTGAGGGCATTCCCTCTTTTATTAACACTATA
This sequence comes from Candidatus Methanoperedens sp., assembly GCA_027460585.1. Taxonomy (GTDB): domain Archaea; phylum Halobacteriota; class Methanosarcinia; order Methanosarcinales; family Methanoperedenaceae; genus Methanoperedens. The sequence goes on from JAPZAP010000097.1 coordinate 2,425, forward strand.
CCCTTTCATTTTTCAACACACCTTTCCCAATTTTCAAATGATGCCAGCGCGTTGATTTTGTGTTCCAGGATACGTTACTTTTATCTGAGCTGACACTTGTTGAACAACCAGCAGTATCGCTGCAATGGCACCCAAAAACACCATTGTATCCATAATTCGTTTCATTTTTTTTACCTCCCGATTATTTCAACGTGCACTTTTCCCAAATCTTCCATCCTGCGGGATAATTCCAGGGATGCACCATGCCATAATCATGCATGCCACCGTGTAAAGGAAGAAAGCGTTCTAAATTAACTTACCCGTTTGAAAGATAAAAGGTAGAGACGATTCTTATAAATGATAATGATCGAAAAAATATATAATGTAAGGAAAGCTTCACCTAGATTATACATAGGAATCAAAGAATCAAGGGTTAATGTGAGCCAAAAGGTACTTGGATTTGGGCAACTCTAACTGATAAAGTTAATCTGCTCATGTCGGATTGACTTCCGGCTTCTATTTTCCACCTAATTTATGGAATTCTATAATTACTTGCGGACTACTTATTAACTCCAATACCACATGTATTGTGAACTATATAACTTTTTTACCAATGACCAACTACTGGAATATCACCTGACTGTCCATATGCAAAGTTTATGTCATCACGTTCAGCAGTATTGCTGTTCCTGAGATAGAACACACCATTGCGGTACACGCCTATCGTATCTATGCCATCTCCATTCCAGTCTCCAACAACAGGAATATCGCCAGGATTTCCATAAGCAAAGGCAAGGTCAGCGATACCTGCGCTGTTGTTGTTCCTGAGATAGAACACACCATTGCGATACACGCCGCCTGTTGTTATGTTATCTCCATTCCAATCTCCAACAACAGGAATATCGCCTGACTGTCCATATGCAAAGGCAAGGTCAGCGATACCTGCACTGTTGTTGTTCCTGAGATAGAACACACCATCGCGGTACACGCCTATCGTATCTATGCCATCTCCATTCCAGTCTCCAACAACAGGAATATCGCCTGACTCTCCATATGCAAAGGCAAGGTCAGCATTACCAGCAGTATTGCTGTTCCTGAGATAGAATACACCATTGCGATAGATGCCAATAGTGTCTATTTCCAGGTTTGTTGTTTTGTATGCAAGCGTGAGGTAATCGATATTGCTCGCATCAAGGACATAAGGCGAATCGCATATGCCATCGTTATCCGCATCCGCGCAGGTCTGGCTGAAGCCTGCGCCGCCCGGGTTTGCCCAGACATTGCCGCCTAGAAAGGAGCCGCCGATAATGTTGTTGCCTGGGGTTTTGGTGGTGTTCCAAGTGCTTATGGAATTACTTATTCCAATGTTGTTGGTATTGTTGAAAATGTTGTTATAAATGTTGTTGTTGCTGGAAGAGTATAGATAGATGCCACCGTCGTTGTTTGATGCATTTATATTTTGAATATTTGAGTTAGTTGTATTCCAAAAGACCACTCCCCATATATTAGCTTTCAAGTCGAGATTTTTTAGAGTTACATTCACACATTTAATGCAGTAGAAAGTTCCTGCATTGGTAGAAGAATCATAAACAGTATTTATAGCATTTTTTACATAATATATCGGCTTGCCATCCACCGTATTACTATAGTCAATCTGGTTGTTAAAGTCTGAATCTGACCATCCGTCTAAACCAAAATTAAATGAATTTGCCGTCATTGTGTTGTTCAAGAGCGTGTTGTCGCTGGAAGAGTACAGATATATACCGTAGCTGTTCGAATTAGCGTTATTGCTGCCGAGTGTGTTGTTGCTGGAAGAGTACAGATATATGCCGTTGTTGTTCGAGTTAGCAGTGTTTCCGCTCAGCGTGTTGTTGCTGGAAGAGCCCAGATAGATGCCGTCCCAGGGGTTCGAATTAGCGTTATTGCTGCTGAGTGTGTTGTTGCTGGAAGAGTACAGATATATGCCGTTGAGGTTGTTGGATGCATTGTTGCCGTTCAGCGTGTTGCCGTTGCTGGAATAATCCAGAGTGATGCCATTGTAGCCGTTCGAATTGGCATGGTTGCCTATTAGCGTGTTGTTGTTTGAATTTACCCTGATACCTGCCTCTGGATAAAATGACCCACCTCCGGTCGCAGTAAATCCTTCAATTATAATTCCATCAGCAGAAAGCGTGATCGCATTTCCGTTTCCCATGGCGTCCACAACTGGCATCCCGATACCTCGCAAGGTCAACTGCTTGTTCACGTTCACGCTCTCGAAATAAGTGCCGTTTTGCACCTGAACAGTATCACTACCATTCGCAGCATTTATCGCCCCCTGGATGCTTGAATATATACATCCGCTGGGGCAAACCGTAAGCGTGGCCGCCCCCGCCCCGCCCGCCAGCAATAACACCAGTGCCGTTATTCCAACCGCTATCCTGAGGGCATGCCCTATTTTATTAACACTATACCCTTTCATTTTTCAACACCCACCTTTTCCAATTTTTAAATGATGCCAAGGCCTTGATTTTTTGTTCCAAGATCCGTTACTTTTATCCAAGCTGAAACTGGTTGAACAAACAGCAGTATCGCTGCAATGGCACCCAAAAACACCATTTTATCAATTATTTTCATTTTTTTTCTCCCGATTATTTCAACGTGCACCTTTTCCCAATCCTTCCATCCTGCGGGATAATTCCCAAAGATGCACCCGCCATAATCACGCATGCACCGTGTAAAGGATGAAAGGGTCCTAAGTTAACTTACCCGTTTGAAAGATAAAAGGTAGAGACGATTCTCATAAATGATAATGATCGAATAAAAATATACTAAAACAACCTGAAATCACTCTATTAAATTAATAAATTATTATAAAAAATTGTGGGGAAAAGTCCCCACATATTGTTACATTTTACGTTCCGTTCCAATCGCCTGTGAGAGGTGTATCGGTGCTGATTCCATATATGAATGCATTGTCTGCATTACCGGCACTGTTGCTGTTCCTGAGATAGAACGCACCAGCACGATAGATACCAACAGTATCAATGCCAGAGCCAGTCCAGTCGCCTGCGAGAGGGGTATCGCCGCTTATTCCATATATGAATGCATTGTCAGCATTGCCTGCACTGTTGCTGTTCCTGAGATAGAACGCACCATTACGATAGACACCAACGGTATCTGTGCCATCGCCATTCCAGTCGCCAACGAGTGGAATATCGCCGGCTACTCCATATACAAAGGCCAGATCAGCATTACCGGCACTGTTGTTGTTCCTGAGGTAGAACGTGCCATTACGATAGACACCAACGGTATCTGTGCCATCGCCATTCCAGTCGCCTGCGAGAGGTGTATCGCCTGCTACCCCATATACGAAGGCCAGGTCAGCATTGCCTGCACTGTTATTGTTCCTGAGATAGAACGCGCCATTTCGATAGACACCAACTGTATCTGTGCCATCGCCATTCCAGTCGCCTGCGAGAGGTGTATCGCTGGCTAATCCATATATGAATGCCAGGTCAGCATTCCCGGCACTGTTGCTGTTCCTGAGATCGAAAGCGCCGCTGCGGTAGATACCAACAGTATCAGTGCCAGCAACTGATGCACTTGCCGTGTTAGACGAAATGGAATTGGCAACCATGTTCGGATAGCCAGCCGCAGGAGCAGCGTACACAGTAGTATCACCGACAACGTTGGTGGCAATCACCTGGTAGTAATATATCGTATTGTTTCCAGTGACAGTGTCGTTATACATTACAGTTGTGCCCTTTCCCGGTCCTGTTGTGGACTGAACCGTTGCTACGGTAGTCCAGGGACCGCTGGCATTTGTGGCTCTTTGGACTATGAAGTTAATCTCATTCGTGGAGTTATCAATCCAGTTCAATGCCACACCCGTCGTAATCCGGGTAGCAGCCAGGTTAGAAGGCGCATTTGGTGTAACCAGGATCGCCATTGGGCGCATTATCATACTTTCTTCATGGCCAAGAATGTGGCAGTGCCAGACATACTCCTCGCCAAAGTTGACCAGGTGATTGGTGACATTTGCAGTCTGGTTTGCCGGATCGATATTTTCAAATGGCGTCGGGTTCTTAGCACCGATCGGCGAAGTCACATCTATGGGACGGATGTTGTTGGGAAGATCCCATGGGACATTGGGTTTAATCGGTCGCAATGCAATGATTGCGTCTTCCAGAGGGTTCACCCTTAGGGTTTCTCTCCATCCCAACTCGTTGGGGTCGGGCGGCTTTATCGTTCCGTCCAGCTGGCTGATACGGTTGATCACCTGCACATTGAACATGTGCCAGTGCATGGGATGGGTATCCACGCTGTTATGGTATATCCTCCATATCTGGGTGCCATCACCGAGTGTTCCGATGGGGACCGCAGCATTCGAGTTCCTGATAATCTCGGTTGGCGGATCAAAATTGTTATAGGGAATCGCAAACCTTGCCTGGGGTATCTCGACCCCAAGGACAGTCATCAGACCGCCAAAAATTGGATCAAACCCATCATTTATTGACTTTGGCATAAGGTTCATCGTGATATTCGCAGCTGAACCTTCAGGTGTGAAGGTAATGGAGGTGTCATTTAATCCTATGTAATTATCGATGTAACTCGTGTTAAAAGCTGCATTGTAAGCAGATTCCGGTACGATTGGCCTGCCCTGTGACTGGGCATAGGCTACTGGTAGTGCTTCTGTCAAATTGGTCATGTTGAAAGCAGGCGCAGTGCCAATAGATGCATTAACCCGGAATTGCATGATAGTCCGGGTATTTGGACCGTAACCAGGTATTGTCGATGATGCGCCTCCAATTATCGTATTATCCGGGTCGTTCGTGAAGTAGTCGTATCGTGAGTCAGCCCCGGTGACCGGGATCGGTGAATCACTGTAAAGAATCAGTGTGGAATTGTCCGGAACTCCCGAAAAGTCCACAATGACATCTGCCCGCTCCGCTCCGGCCAAGTTGAGAGCTTTCTCCCTCACATTCAAGACCCCATTTGCACTGTTGTTGTAATCATAGCCGATCGGCCTGTTAGGAATGGTCACAGGCGCAGGCAGGAAGCCGCCTTCAGTGCCTATCTGTATCATCGATGGACCGGTCGAGTTAGGATCCGGCACACCTTCAGGCCTGCCGTCCAATATGGCATATGGATTCTCGGCATTACCTGTAGTTGTGTTCCAGTCAGCCGGGAATTGAGCTGCGCCCGGGACAGCAGGAACCATTGAGATTTCAGTACAGAGGCTGTGATTCGTTACTGCAGCTCCTTTGCACATAGTAGGAACGGAATAACCACTGCCTCCATTCGTTACCGTGATGTCGGTAACGGTACCGTTGGCAACGTCTATTGTTGCAGTAGCTTCAGCGTCTGAACCATCATGAGTATGCCCGGGGGCATCAAAGATGAGGACTTCAGGACGTTCGGTATAACCTGCGCCTCCGCTTGTAACAGAGATGCCGGTAATACCACCGGTTGCATTTACCATAGCCCTGGCTGAAGCACCTTTTGCATTGTCACCGCCGCCCGATATCTTGACAAAAGGTCCTGCGGTTGAGGCGTAATACAGCTGCAGGTTGAAAGTACGGTCATTCGCCGCGTTCAGTATCCTGAACCTGTATGCTTTTTGCCCGAGCTGGAGGTACGGATAAACATTGCCGTTGACTACCGAGGTGTCCACGAATGCTTCCGGCACAATGGACGGGTTAGGTGTCCCAGGATTGAGCGACCCTTCCTGGGGCGCAGTGCCGCTAAGTGGGTTCGGAACCGGCCCATTGGTGGCATTTACCGGTTGATCTATCCATGGACCGTAATCCCACCTTCCCATAGGATTTATTGAACCACTTTGGTTCTCGGCGGGCATATAAACATGGGGGAACCAGAGATCTGATCTGCTTGAGTTCAGAGTAAAAGGCCAGGTAGGATCCTGGGCTGCAACCTTGAGGTTGTCTGGCAGGAAAGTCTTATCCTGGATAACAAGGGGAATCCCGACATCGGGGAGAACTTGCAGGTTATCAGGATTAGCGCCCGACAGGTTGGTGCCACTGATCAAGTCCTGTTCCACCTGATCGGTCTCAAGGTAAGCCGCAGCTACGCCGGCATAAACAGTCAGGCGTGTAAGTCCGTATGCATGGTCGTGGTAGAACATCAGCCTTGCACTCTGCTGGTTGGTATAGTAGAATGTCATCGTTCCAGCGGGTTCAGTTCCTCCGTCCATGTCCGGGACATATTTCGTACTGACGCCCCTGGGATAGGATGTGTTTTCACCGGCAGGAGTCGTCCACTGGTCCTGCGTCCCGTCGCTAATCCACGGCGTGTTGCCGCCATGTAGATGGATTGTGCCGCGATTCTGCGAGTATTGCTGGCATGTGCCCATTACAACAATTCCGTTAGCATCAAGAGTACATCCGGAGGGACCATCCCCCGCTCCTACGATTGTGGTGTCCACCGGGATGAAAAGGTTGCCATCCGTGCCTGTGGCAAGGAAGTTGGTGAACTTGACACGCACCGGTTTATCCTTCTGGGCTATGATAACGGGTCCGAGATAATGAGGATTATCCACAGCATAGACCTGGTCGCCACTGGCGTTTAAAATACCGGTACCATTAATGTATTTCAGGGGAATGTGCGCACCCGGAACGTTCGTTGTAGATAACTGCACATAGCCCCGGAGTTTAGTCGCGTTCAGGTCAGAATGCATTTTTTCGGTATAGTCTACCAGCCCGATTTCGTAATAATCGGATCCGTTGTAAGTTGTAGTATCTGCAACTGCAATGGGTATATACTGCCCGATATTGTTTGCGCCGGCAGGTCCAAGACCAGGCAATGAATCGACAAATTTCCTGATACCGCCTGAAACGGTCCCGTTCGAATCGACTGCCGGAGCAGGGCTATTGGCGTAGTTTGGTATCGTGCCGAAGTAGTCAGGCGTCCCGCCCGGCGTTAACGCAGCTATCCTCATTCCGGCACCAGTTGCTGCGACAAGTGATGCTTTAGTACCAGATGCCGCAATACGAGCTGCGGACAGCCTTTGAGCGTTCGTAGTCCTTATTCTGATTAAAGGGCTGAGTGACGGCTGTGCATTTGCATATAAAGACGGGCTTTCCGTGACGGGTGCGCCGCTATATGATACTTTGTTAATAACCGCACTGGCAACGTTGCTGTTCAACGGCAATAATGAAAAGAGTATTCCGACTGCAAGCAATATGCTGATAAATCCAATTCCGGCAAATAATGTTCTCCTGGCTATACGACTTTTTTTACCTGATGACCACCTTATTTTCATACACCTGACCTCTTTCATTCCAAATTATAGTTAAATAAAAACAATTCAAATTATCCTTGCATCTTTTGCGTTAAAAAAAATCATGCACGGCAAAGAACCCTAAGGGTTATTATATCGTAAAATAATTATCTTCGTGACTATCAACACAGTACCGTATCGAATAGATAATTATACTGCAGCAGCCTGTTCTAAAATCAGGCACTTATTTACCGGATGAGCTGCATCGAATTTTCCACTAAACCGGTACATCATTTCTTACTTTTTATCAGAAATCTTATCAATCCTCCGTATAATCGGATACAAATACCTCAAATTGGCTGAAAAAGGAGATGATTTCTCATCTCCTCTTCCTGCCAAACAGGTAGGCCACTGAGATCAGGGCAACCGCCAGGGTAAATCCAATTCCGGGCACTTTATTTGTAGCACTCGGCGCCGGAGTAACTGTCGGTACAACCTGGGTTGCTGTTACTACACCTGTCGGCGTTTCTGTGGGAACTGCTGCTGCAACGCCTTTTATTGCGCTTATCGCGAAAGGCGAGAACTTTGCTGTCTTTGCCTCGAAATAGGTGTATGTATCGTCTTTGGTCGTTTGGGCAGTGTCAAGCTGCGTCCACTGGCTGCCATCCCATCTGAGCATTTGCACATCGCTGCCTGCAAGGTTGTTGCTTCCGAGCCATGAGTTCGCAACCTTGAATCTTATCAGGGCTTCCTTCATTTTTTGTGTGGCAACAATGATATTTACGTTCTTAAATACCATTCCAGGCGGCTGGGTTTTTGCCTGTTTTGACGGGCCTTTAAGACTTTCCACTCTCAGGGCTATACTGTCTTCATTCACTTTGCCCGTAAGAGCTACCTCATACACACCGAGTTCAGGCGTTTTGAAGGTATATGTTACCGGCGTGTTTGCAACCAGGAATTTATCATAGCTTTCATATAACGCTATGTTGTCGTAAGGCTCGGCTGTAACTATTCCGCCGCCACCAGTGCCACCGCCGCCTGAACTACCCCCACTGCTTCCTGTCCCGCCTGGGATTGGTGTCGGAGTTGGGGTTGGAGTTGGGGTTGAGCCGGCTGTTCCAAGTAGCGCAATCGTGCCGAAGTTGCTCACATTGGCGATTATGTAATTACCGGCTGGATTACTCGTGATTATTGGCAGGATCTTCCATGTCCTGGAGACGTTATCGTACCAACCGACCACAAGGGAGCCTTCTGAAACGCCTGCGGCCAGGAGATCGTCATCTGTATAATTGATCCGTACCATTATAGGCGCCGAGACATTGGCTCCTTCAGGCCCAATAGTCAGGTTCTTGCCAACAAATGACAGGTTTGCAGCGGTAGCCGCGTTCTGGGCAGATGGGCTTAAACTATCCAGCGGAGTCGTGGTTATTGAAGTCAGGACACCTCCTGATGCATTCGATGCTACAGTTCCAGCAGGCACTGTAATTGTTATATTTACATCTGGCAGTGTTATTATTATGGGTGTTGTGACCGTTCCATTCGTCGTATTGATATAACCGGATAGGGAAGTTCCCAGTGTAGTGAGCAACGGCAGATAATCTCCTCCTACTGATATGCCGCCAGAGGAATTGTATGGAGCCGGGCTATAAACCAGACCATACCCGGTATAATTTCCAGGGAAATCAGACCAGACGTTTCCTCCAATATAAGGTCCACCTACTATGTTGGTTCCAAGAGTTCTTGTGCTGTTCCAGAAGTTGTTCCCATTGTCAAAAGCATTGTTGGTGTTGTTGAAGTAGTTGTTGAAGATAGTGTTGTTGTCTGAAGATGTAAGGAATGTTCCATTGGCTGAACCTGTTATATTGCAATAGGAAATGATATTGAAATCAGATGAGTCAAGGTAGATTCCGTCATCGGTATTATTTGATATTATATTGTCACTTGTTGAGATTGCTGTTACCGACAGGTCTGTGCCGAAGGATCTGTGACTTCCGATTGAATAGCCCGCTATGTATTCCAGGTTTTCCGGCATCGCATACGCGCCGCTGAACATATCATAACTGTAACTGGAAAACTCCATACTCTTAAAATTCCATTCCATTGTTCCATCTGGATACAGCACCGCCTGGAACCAGACAGGATTCGTAACAGAATTATTATCAACCAGCGTTGATCCATTCCACTCGACAACTATTTTATTGCCGAAGTTGAATACGCCGAGATAATTATTTCCACTGCTGGTTTCCGGGGCAGTTGTTAAATCATCATTGCTTGCAAATATCGCATCAACAGTACCGATGTGATTATTATTAGCGTGCGTTCCATAATCAGAACACAAAGCGCAAGTCTCTCCAGTCTCCAGAAGCTCTATCAAGCCGTTTGTATTCACTGAAAGGTTTGTTATGCTCCTTCCCCTGAACGGGAAGGCGAAAGGCAATTTGTATGTAAAGCTGTCATCATCAGCCTGCATGATATAGTTCCCGTAGTCGGTTATGCTCGCCCCTGAGCCTGATGTCCTGGCTGTTGAAGGGTTTACATCAACCCACCGGAACGACGTTTCCGGAACGGTAACAGATGCTCCTATGTTGTTGAAGCTCGAAGAGATAAAGATTATTCCATTGACGTTACCATTTACAGTATTCCCGGTCAGAGTATTGCTAAAGGAATAGTAAAAGTAAATTCCAGCGTCTGTATTATTATTTGCTACGTTGTTAGTCAACGTATTGGAGCTGGAAGTGCTCAGGTAGATTCCATCGTAGTTTGAGCTTGCGTTGTTATCTGCCAGGATATTTTCATCTGCAGAATTGAGGTAGATTCCATAAACACTATTACTTATAGTATTTCCAATCACTTTTACATCATAGATACTCGTACCATTGTTGTCAAGAAGTATTCCAGCGTCGTTCGATGCATCACTGATTATATTATTCTTTATAGTAACATTGTATATGTTGTAATTTGCATACAGATAGATGCCATCATTATACGGGGTGGAAGATGATATCGTGTTACCTTCAATGGTTATATTGTGTATATCCACATAAAAATCATCAATTGAAATACCATTATGATAATTTATATTTGTAATGGTATTTCCACGATATATATCTCCTATATCTCCTGACACTGAATACGGTTCAACATACATCCCATAGTCACTGAGTTTAATCGTGTTGTTTATTACTGTATTATTGTTGGAGGCATCAAGCCAGATTCCAGTATCGATGTTCGAAATGAGAATGTTGTTTGTTACTGTATTGTAGTTGCTGGAGGATTCCAGGTAGATTCCTTCGATGTTCGAAGTGACAGTGTTGTTTGTCAGGGAGTTATTGCTGGAAAATTGCAAATCTATCCCTATAGTGTTTGAGTTGGCAATGTTGTTTGCCAGGGCATTGTTGCTGGAATTAAATAATTGTATTCCAGTATCTGTGTTCGAGTTCGCAGTATTGCCTGTTAATTTATTGTTGCTGGAAGAGTCCAGAAGGATTCCATAGTCGATATTCGAGTTCGCAGTGTTATTCGTTATAGTATTTTTATTGGAGTTTTCAAGATGTATTCCAACATTGTTCGGGCTTACTGAATTATCAACGATGTTGTTTTTTACGGTGTTATTGGAAGATTTGAGGTAGATACCATTATCTGCATTTGTTATTCTAAATCCATCCAGTGTGATCCCATCTGCAGAAAGTATAATCCCATCGGAGCCTCCCCCATTCACTACAGGGATGCCGCCTCCATTATCAACACCACGCAATGTCAGCGGTATGTTAACATCAACATTTTCTGCATACGGGCCACTGTAAACTAATATCGTGTCCCCATTATTCGCCGCATCGATCGCAGTCTGGATCGTTGTATAATTCGCAGAACCGTCACCATTCACTGTCAACGTCGCCGCACTCGCGCCGCCAGCCAACATGAGAAATGCTGACAGAAAAATTGCGAAGAATGAAGAATTATAGTTGACCATGTTTTTTACTACCATTTGCGTTCACCTCTTCCTGAGTTCGCTCACGGAAGGTTTGGCGTAAGACCTGCCCGGCCTTTCCTTAGCTGCTGTCTGCACACGCGGAGCTGTTATGCTTTTACGAACGGCTATGACCATTGTTCCTGATAATTTTTTCTGGATTTTTGAATTGAGAGCGTGTGTCCTGTTCCCGCTTATCTGAGCTACTGATTTATGCACGGGGAGAGCCGTTCCAACCCTCGCGCCTGATACTTTTTTTGTGAGTTCCGCATGATTCGTAGCTATCACATTGGAAGTCTGGGCCTGCACCGGTGTTTTGGCCGCGCTGATGGATGATGTATCGCTGCCCGCACTGGCAACATTGCCATTAAACGGCAATACTATAAACAGTATTCCGATTGCGAGCATTATGCCGATAAATCCGATGCCCGCAAAGCATGTTCTCTTTGCTATACCCCTTTTCCTATTAGATAACGACTTTAATTTCATAAATCTAACCTCTTTTTACAATATCCTGTAATTCTAATGGTAATAATAAAGAATTCGGGAAGGGTATCCCTTCCCGAATGACATATGTCACACTAGTTTGTAGTCACTGACCTGTTAATTCCTGGCGAATTGGTGGTTATGTTCTGGAAGCCAATTGCCAGAGGGTTCCCTGCAGTGTAATCCGTAACGTCGCCGATTACGTTAGTGGCATTCACCATGTAGTAGTACAGAGTCCTTCTTGCGGTCGTAGTGTCGACGTAACTCACAATCGTGCCCCTTCCCGGCCCTGTTGTAGACGGTAATGATGCTATTGTTGTCCATGGTCCTGAGGCGTTTGCGGCTCTCTGGACTGTCCACTGGACTTCGTTCGTGGAGTTGTCTGTCCATGTCAGAGTCGCCAACCCTGTTGGAACATTTGTGGCTACCAGGTTATTAGGCACTCTGGGTGTCACTGAATATAACATCGGACGCATCATTATGTTCTCTTCATGACCCAGCAGGTGGCAGTGCCAGACGTACTCGAATCCATAGTTAATCAGATGGTTGTAAACCGTAACCGGTTCACCGGATGGGTCTACCATTATCGAGTTAACTGTTCCGAACTGTCCGGTCGTGCCAATCGGCATCGTCACGTCATTAGGACGAATACTGTTGGGGAGGTCGAATGAGACATTGATACGTTCCGGCCTGAACGCTACTATTATATCTTCCAGCGGGTTTGTGCGGATCGTGTCTTTCCAGCCGAGTTCGTTTGGATCCGGCGCCTTGACCATTCCGTCCCAACCAACCCTGTTGATAAGCTGCACATCGAAATCGTGGAAGTGCATAGCATGGGTATCAACACCATTGTGCGTAATCTTCCATATCTGGGTTCCGTCTGTTAGCGAACCTATGGGTTGCACGCTTGTGTTGTCCCCGTAAAGCTCGGTCGGCGGATCGATATCCGAATATGGGATTGTCGTCTGTATCATCCAATTGACCAATGGCAGTTCGACTCCGATAAGGGAATTCATGCGTCCAAAGTCAGGATCAAACAGTTCATGGATGGCTTTGGGCTGCAGATCCATTGTCAGGTTAAGCGTCGCTATAGCAGTAGCTCCTGAGCCTGTGGCAGCAGTGATTGTAACGATTGGAGCAGAGGTATAACCAGAACCTCCATTCGTTAATGTGATACTGCTGATGGCACCAGTAACTAGAGCTATCGCAGTAGCGCCTGTGCCGCCGCCACCCGTGATTGTGACAGGAGGTGCTGTAATATAACCTGTGCCCGCGTTTGTCAGGGTGAGGGTCATTGGCGATAACGTTGCCGCAACAGTCATTCCCCTGCCGCCGCCACCTGTGACTGTGACAGTCGGCACTGAGGTATAACCAGAGCCAGGATTCGTCAGCGTGATGGCGAGAACTGGTGGCGTAATCGTTGCCGTAGCAGTTGCGCCTGTGCCGCCGCCGCCTGTGATGGTCACTCTAGGAGCAACGGTATAGCCCGATCCCGGGTTAGTTACCGCGATGGTGAGAGCCAGTGCTGATAACGTTGCCGTAGCCCTGGCGCCTGTGCCTCTGCCTGTACTAGTGATGGTCACCGCAGGAGCAGTTGTATAACCTGATCCCGGGGCAGTAACCGTGATGGCAGTAATTCGGCCTCCAGTTATTGTAGCCCTGGCAGTAGCTCTTACTCCTCCAGCAGTCGTTGGTGCTGCGATCGTTACCGTGGTTGTTGCTGTTGTATAACCGGTACCTGCGGCATTAACCGCGATTCTGGCAACAGTACCGCTTAAGGATGCTAAGGCAGTAGCTGTTACTCCTCCGGCAGTCGTCGGTGCTGCGATTGCTACTGTAGGCGGTGAGGTATATCCTCTGCCTGCATTCGTAACCCTTATGCTGGCAACAGTGCCTCCCAACCCTGCAGTTGCTGTAGCTCTTATTCCGCCAACTGTCGCAGGGGCTGAGATTGTAACGATTGGTGTCCCGGTATATCCTCTGCCTGCATTCGTAATCCTGAGGCTGGCAACTGAGAATGTTGCCGTAGCTGTAGCTGTTGTTCCGCCAGGAGTCGTCGGAGCCCCGATTGTTACATTGGGTGAACTGGTATAACCGGTTCCATTGGCGGTAAGCCTGAGACCGGAAAGAATACCGGCCACGTTTGCTATAGCAGTAGCGCCTGTGCCGCCGCCACCCGAAATGCTGACAACAGGCAAGGCGTAATTAGAGCCACCATTCGTTAGAATGATGTTCCTGACCGGCTGAGTAGAGGTAGCCGGGAGGAAAGTCATGTTATAGGACTGTATCCTTGCGTACGCATCATTTGGATATGTCGCATTGAATGGTACATCATAACCTGCCTGGGGCACTATGGGCTTGGGCTGGGCCTGGGCATAAGCTACCGGCAATGCTGCATTCAATTTGGTCAGGTTGAACCCTGAGGCATTGCCTGACATATTGCCAAGAGCTCCGTTAACCCGTATTTGCATAACTGTCCTTGTATTGGGACCGTAGCCCGGTATGGTAGTCGGTGCGCCGCCTGTCAATGTCTGATCCGGATCATTTGTATAATAATCGTTTCGTACATCAAACGCTGGCATCGGTGCTGGTGCGTCGTTATACAGAATCAATGTTGAACCGTTCGGAACTGTGGAGAAGTCAGCTATGACATCCGCGCGCTCTGCCGGTGCAATATACAGTGATTTTTCATAGACATTAGTGATGGTTATGCTCCTCGTGTTCTTTTCATATCCAACCGGCCTGGGAGGGATAACAACCGGGGCAGGGATGAACCCGCCTTCTGTGCCGATCTGGACCCAGCTTGGACCCATCACTGCGGGATTTGGAATACCTCCGACCCTGTTGTCCATGATGTCTGGAGCCATGCCTGGCGCTGCCGAACCTATCAGCCAGTCTGCGGGCCAAGCCGGGTCACCGTAGGATCCAGTTGCCGGAACCATTGAGATTTCAGTACATAGGCTCGAATTTATGGGTGCGGTTGCATTGTTGCACACTGTAGGAACCTGGTAACCGCTGCCATTGCTGGTAAGCGTAATAGCAGTTACCGTACCTGATACAGGGTCCACTATTGCCGTAGCCGCTGAAGCAGGTACGAAGGTTACTGCGAATGTTGCGTTTGCAGTTGCGCCTGTACCTGAACCGTTTAGATCCGTTATGGTAACACCAGGTGCGGATATGTAACCTGTACCGCCATTGGTAACGCCGATAGCTGTTATATTTATTGATCTTATACTGGCATTCGCGCCTGAACCTGTGCCGGTGCTATCCATGATAGTGACCGGGTTGGCAGGCATATAACCGCTGCCTCCGGCGATAAGCCTGAGACCTGTGACATTTATTGTCGCGTTAGCAGTAGTGCCTGAACCGCCGCCACCCGATATGTTTACAAGAGGTGCGGATGAGTAATTAGAACCACCATTTGTTAGCGTGATGGTTGTAATGCTTAATGTTGCACTGGCATTCGCGCCTGAACCTGTGCCGCCGTTGCTATCATTGATGGTAACAACCGGTGCTGACGTGTAGCCCGAACCGCTATTGGTAAGCACAATTCCTGTCAGATTGACAGTACCGTTAGCAGTAGCGCCTGAACCTATGCCGCTATCAGTGATAGTGACATTAAGAGGCGAGGGATAATTCAAACCGCCAGACAATAGCGTGATTCCTGTAACATTAATCGTTGCAGTAGCAATAGCGCCTGAGCCTGTGCCGCTATCCGTGATAGTGACGTTGGGTGCTGATGTGTAGCCCGAACCGCCGCTTGTAAGCGTGATCGCGGAAAGACTTAATGTAGCGTTAGCAGTAGCGCCTGAACCTGTGCCGGCATTATCCGTGATGTTTACAACAGGCGCAGTATAATTACTGCCTCCATTGTCAACCACGATTGAATAAACGCTAAGATTGCCGACGGCTCCATATAATACTACATGTGCAAGAGCTCCTGATCCAGTGCCGTTATTGCTGTCATTGATAGTGACAATCGTCAGCGAGCTATAATTACTGCCTCCATTTGTCACATTAACGCCGCTTACGACAGTTGTTGCAATGGCAGAAGCGTTTGTTCCACCGCCGCCTGTTATGTTGACGACGACCGGATAGGTATAATTTGAGCCCGCGTTCTTCAGCGTGATGTTGTTCACATCACCGGTTGTTATAGCTGCTGCACCCGTTCCGCCAACGAAGTTGACACTGGGAGCAGTATAATTTGAACCATTCGTAAGAAGCGTGACGCTGGTGACAGAACCTGTTGCACTGGCAGTCATGTTTGTTCCACCGCCGCCTGATATGTTAACAACAGGAGATGTATAATTTGAGCCCGGGTTCGTCAGCGTTATGCTGTTAAAGCCAAGTGTTGCATTCGCAGAAGCCCCAGTTCCACTACCACCCGTGAAGGTGATACTGGGAAGAGAGGTATAGCCTGAACCGTTCGTAAGAAGTGTTACGCTGCTAACAGGACCAGTTGTAGTGGCACTAGCGTTTGATCCGCCTGTGAATGTTACAACAGGAACTGTATAACCTGAACCGTTTGTGAGAAGCGTCATATTGGTGACTGCGCCCGTTGCAGTGGCAGTAGCATTAATTCCGCCAGCAGACGTTGGAGCCGCGATGTTAACTACCGGATTGGAATAGTTTGCACCTGGTGTCAAAACGTTAATGGCAGTAACAATACCTGTTCTTGTACTTGTGTTGCCTGCATGTCCCGGAGCATCAAAGATGGTTACATTAGGAGGATTTGTAGCGCTATAGCCTGCGCCCCCGCTTGAAACCATGACACTTGTAATACTACCTGTTGCATTTACCGCTACAGTAGCCGATGCACCTGAACCAGGAGCGCCGCCGGAGATCACAGCAAAAGGACCTGCGGTCGAAGCATAATATAATTGAAGATTCAGCATGCGCTCATTGGCTGCATTAAGTATCCTGAACCTGTATGCTTTTTGTCCGAGCGGGAGGTATGGATAGGCATTACCGTTGACTATAGGCGTGTCTACATAACCTTCCGGCACAGCGGATAGGTAAGGGTAAGGTATCCCTGGGTTGACCGGGCCCTGCTGGGGCGTGGTACCATACAGTGGGTTCGGCAACGGCGGGAATGTCAAACTCGTTTGCGGAGGGAAGAACCATGGACCATAGTCCCACCTGCCATTGGGGTTTGCCCCTGAAATGTCATATGGATTCTGGTTCGGGATGTAAACATGGGGGAACCATAGATCGTTTCTGGAAGTATTCAGCGGAAAAGGCCATGTTGGGTCCTCGAGTGTCAGTTGTGCCATATTGGGCAGGAAGGCCTTGTCCTGGATGACAAGAGGTATCTGGGTGGCCGGGATTGTTCCGGCACTGACAGTCATTGTAGTTCCCGGAATAATTCCGCCGTTTACCAGAGCGCCTTCCACAGTATCACTCACAAGGAGGGCTGAAGCTTCGCCACCATAAACATTGAGACGGGTAATCCCGTAGGCATGGTCATGGTAGAAGTATAGCCTGGCGCTCTGCTGGTTTGTATAATAAAAAGTCAGAGACCCATCTCCGGGGTTGTTCGTTGCTCCCGCCGTCCCTGCTGCAACTGTGGCGCCGGTTGTTGGGCTAAACCACATGTCAGGTACGTAACCCACAGCTACGCCTTTGGGATATGAAGTGTTTTCCCCGGCAGGGGTCGTCCACTGGTGTTCTGTCCCGTCGCTGATCCACGGCGTGCTTCCGCCGTGAAGATGTATCGTGGCGCGGTTCTGTGAGAAATTGCCGCTAATCGTGTTGGGAGATGAATAGTTGATCCTATTGTTGGTTGCATTAATGGTGAATGGTCCTGCTCCCATGATTGTTGGGTCCACAGGCAGGAAGAGATTGCCGCCCGTGCCCGCGGGGAGGTAGTTGGTGAACTTGACGCGTGACGGTCTGTCCTTCGAGGCTAAGATCACGGGTCCCAAATAATGAGGTTTATCCACAGCATAGACCTGCCCTCCTGTGGCATTGTGAATTGCAGTGCCATTCATATAAGTCAGAGGAACGTGATTACCTTTCACGACATTTGTCTCTATCTGCACATAGCCCCTCAGTAAGGTAGCATTCAGGTCAGTGTGCATTTTTTCGGTATATTCTACCACCGCGATTTCGTAATAATCAGAACCGTTGTAAGTTATAGTGTCCGCTTTTGCAACGGGTATGTATTGCCCGATATTGTTTGCAGAAGCATTCCCAAGACCTGGCAGCGAATCAACGAATTTCCTGATACCGCCTGTGATGTTCCCGTTAGAATCGACGGATGGGAGCGGACTGTTGGCGTAATTGGCTGTGGGGCCGAAGTAATCCGGCATCTGGCCGGGGGTCCCTGGTACGAGAGTTGATATGGATTTTATGGAAGCAGATGACTTGATGCGAGATGCCTCAATAAGAGCAGTTCTAATGCGAACGGCATCCATCATCCGCTGTGTGTTGTTATAACTTCTCATCATACTGGGTGGAGCATTTGGATCCTTGCTCTGGCTGTACAGTGAAGTGAGGGTTACACCGTTGAATGGTGCATTGCCAGAGCCGCTTACCGCACTGGCAACATTGTAATTATATGGCAATACTGAAAATAGTATTGCGAGTGCAAGCATTATACCTATAAAACCAATGCCTGCATAAAAAGTTCTCTTGGCTCTACGTTTATTTTTGGATGTATTCCACTCTAATTTCATACACTTAACCTCTCTTTTTTTTGTTCTAACCATTTTAAGATATAAATTTACATAAAATATTATACTCAATAGATTATTATACACTACCGATTATAATATTTTGCGGTTTCCCTACAAATATACTACGCGGTTAAAAGTATTTAATACTAACTGAACTTAAAATGAGACAGTTAGTATAGTTATGTTCCAGCAGAAACTTTATTAACGCTATTGTTTAGTAGAGTCCATTTGGTTTTAAACAGTTATTATAGTTCAGTTTAGTTTTTATGCACTATAAAATTGTCTTTTTTTTAAATAATACCATAGAAATGAATTGAATTGTATTGATGCATCAAAATTGATTAATATGTCAAAATTAACAAAAACCCTCAAAACCTGACTATAGTAATAAAACCCGTGTGACCTACCCTTGCTGTTGAAGGTCGTGTTCCCCTATCCGTGAATGATATCTCACGCTCAAGAGTCTCTATCGTCCTGACCTCAATAAAATTAGTTTTTCCAATGGCTTCCCTGATCTCCTTTGCCTGTTCAAAAAAAGGTGAATATGCAACGAGAAATCCTCCTGGATAAATTATATCAGGAACATAAGGAACAACCTGGGCAGAAGCCATAGTATCAAGTGTTACTACATCAAATTTCTCATCCAGTTTCTGTATTTCTGTAACAATATCCCCAAGCCGCAATTCTATGTTCGAAAGACCTGCCAGGGCAATATTATCTCTTGCCAATTCCAGGAAATCCTCCCTCACTTCATATGTAACAACTCTTTTTGCTATGCTTCCAAGATAAATTGCAAGTATCCCCGAACCTGTGCCGGCATCCAGCACAATATCCGAAGAGCATAGTCCCGTATTTGAAATGATAACACCAATATCCTTGGGCATCATCGGGGCACCGCTTCGCCTGGCATGAATGAACAGGTCAGGAGCCCTGGGTTTCTGGATGACCAATTCCACTCCAAGATGGGTACTTATCTTATCCCCGAAGTTTTTTTCCCTGAGTTCATCAAGTTTTATTATCCCGATATCCGTATGCATTTCGCCTTCAGGCCTGACAAAATATTCCTTCATCTTTCCTTTATGGAATGTTTTTAAAATTGCCGGTGTGTTCATTATTCTCCGCTGATATAATATAGGACTTAATAGATATAGAATAAGTGGTTATATGGTAATTATAAACGATAAGAAATATTCAATAAAAACATTGGGACTTCTTACTGGCCAGATGGATGCGGATATAGAAAAAGTCCCTGAAAATATTCTAATTATAGCCCAGGTTGTGGATGATCCGGACAGTCTGCCATATCTTCTGGAAACTTTGAAATACATGAAAATAGACGATATGGAAAAATTCAGGTTCGTATTATTGAGGGTACAGATCGATTCCCAGCTTCACCTGAATGAAGACATGGAAAAATATCATAAACGTCTTTTTGTTTCCCAGGTAATTGAAAAATTAATATACGGAGAACTGCTGCTTGAAGCCGGAAAAGAAGATGAAGAGGATGAAGACGAGGATTAATCTACGCATAGGAAAGTATAAATCCATTTCGATATTGGAACAGCTAATTTTATTAACTCAACTCTTTTGACAGGATTTACAGGATAAACAGGATATGCAGGATTGGCTCGTATCCTGTCGATCCTGTTATCCTGTCTTGAATACATTTTAACCTCCAGAAAGTCAAAAAAAAGTATATTTCTGAAAAATATACCCATGAATATAATAGAGAAAAAGAATGGAGATTTCAGCTACAGATCCCCTTACTATTTTGTCCAGGTATACCGGTGACTCGCGCAAAATAGAGTTCGTGCATCAATTAAATCTTGACCCATAATAAAAGTCGTGGCTTTAAAATTGGGCACGGATATAACTACAAAAAAGACTTGATGAGAACGTTATCGGTCTGGAAATACCGCGTTCTCAAATTGAGGGAAAAGCCTGTGTTCCAAAATTATATAAACTAGTAAATGAATTAATAATATGCAAGTCTTAAAGTACTTGCTGCACAAACTCATTGCAGGCAAATACGGGTGGTGAATGCTTTGTCGGTAAGCTTTGTGTCGTTAAAAATAGAGGTGGTATTGTGATTAGTAAAAAATGGATGACAGTAATTTGTATTATAATACTTGGACTTTATGTACAACCAATTTTAGCCCAGGACGGTTCAAAAAATCTAACGGCTACAGTAAATACTTTTACTGGCGAATCAAGTTCAAATATATTTCTGTTCCAGTTGGGCAACAAAGAACTTAAAGGCAATCTTATTATAACCGAAAATGAAGGAAAAGACCAAAATATCAACATTTCATTTACTAATCTAATTGAAGAGAATTCAAGTCAAGTTTTAGATAAGAGTAAGATAAATGTTACTTCCGCTGATCTAAATAAAGACCAATCAGAATACATAGTTACTGTAAAGGGATATAGTGTCTGGGTAGGTGAGATATCTATCAATACCACGGGCATTAAATCTGGAACCTACAACGGGAAGGTGATAATAGAAAGAGCTAATTTTACTCCTCTAGATGTCGGTTTATCAGTAAGGCTATCTAAATATACCCTGCCGAAATGGATCGTTTTGCTAATAGCTGCTATTTTAATAATAGCTACTATAGCCATAATCTTATTTTTTAAAGATCCTAAAATTGGTGTGGTATTTGCACTCATTCCAGCGGTGGCTGGCATCTTTATGCTAGATTCATCCTCTCCTTTTGATGCTACGGGAACTATTTTATTAAACACAGCTTTTCTTGTCCCATTGGCTGCCTATATCATCGATTATCTAAAAACAAGAAGAGATGACAGGCTTGCATTAGAAAAGAGTGTGACCGAAGTAAAGAAGAAAGCTGTTAATGATGCAGTAGACTTCCATTCAGCACTCCTTGAGGAAATTTCGGCTCATGCGGCAACCTTCTCTTGTATTAATGGCGTTGGTGCCAATCCGCTTGAAGATAATATCTGGAATGATGGCAAGAAAAAAGCGGGAATGGTGTCTGATTTACATGGATTAATCTTGGCAAAATACTATCAGCATACAGATGATTTCAATAACTATCTTAAAGCCAGGAATGATGGGCAAGGGAGCTTGGAAAATCCTAATGAGTTCGATGATTTTTGTAGCAAGTTCGATGAGTTTAATAAAGCATACAAGGAGCTTGTAGATATACTCTACTATAATCTTTTTTATAACATAGGTTCATTCCAATATAAGTTTCATTCTTTCAAAGAATTTGAGGTTCACTTCCGTATCCCAGATGACCTTCGCCATTACCTCGTTGATATTACTGGAAAGAGAAGGTATTTATTTAGCTGGGAAGAAATTACACGAAACAAGAACTTTGGAGATAAAAGGTATTTGTTTACTTGGGACGAAATTATACGAAACGATAAGGGAAGACTCAAAGGGTTTCTAAAGAAAAACTTTGGGATCGATTGGTTAAAAGCAGCTGAAATTAAATCAATCAATAACTGGACTATTGAAATATCTAATAAAAATAATAAAAATAATAATGTTAGACTAAAACTTAACGACGATAAAAATAAGGTAAACCTTGAAATCGATGGCGATAGAACCGATGTTTTAATAGCGAAAATGGTAGATGAGAAGCTAAAAATATACGAGATAATAATAAATAAGGATAAAAAAATATACAACGAAAAAGTAGCTACGAGATTAATGAAAAAAATAGAGAAAGAGTTCGATAAAAAATACATGAATCTGCAGAAAACACTACAAGAATTAAGCAAATTTAAAATTCACAAAGAATCGGTGGTGGAGACGAGTAACGCAAAGAAACCATCAATAACGGTTACTTACAATGAAGATACCACTCCACCAAGCATCTCTATTACTTCTCCAACAAATAATCAGATATTTACCACTGCTAATTTAACCGTCCGCGGAACTGCATCGGGTAATGTTGCTTTGAGCAAGGTTGAGGTAAAAGTCGGGTCTGGATCATATCAGATGGCAACAGGTACAGAATCATGGAGCAAATCTGTAACTCTAGCATCAGGTTGTAACACGATTTATGCAAGAGTAACCGATACATCAGGAAATGTTAAAGAAACATCAATAACGGCTAATTACAATAAGAAGTGATATTACACCCCTTATAACAATACAGAAGCTGGTTGTAAAGACCGTCCACATTAAATTTTTTTCTGCCACCTTTTTGTTCATCACAGAGCAGAGCAGCGAATGAACTTTAGCTCGCCTCATGCACCCCATTGATGCCTCAGACTTTAGCGAAGTGGAGTCCGAGGTAGTGACTGCCATACGATAGGTTTTTCTCATTTTCAGAAAGACCCAGACTCTTACTAAATGTAAAAAAAAGGCGCGCTCAGAGAAACAAGAATTTTTTTCAAAAGCTTATATCTTATATACCTTAAACAACATCAAAACCGCTCATGATTACATACGCTGACAGAATAAATTCCTTACCCCCTTATCTATTTGCAGCTATCGATAAAGCAAAAGCCCAGGTCATAAAGAAGGGTGTGGATGTCATTAACCTTGGAATAGGCGATCCTGACATGCCAACGCCCCCTCATATTGTTGAAGCCATGAAGAAATCCCTGGATAACCCGGCCAGGCATCGATATCCATCTTATGAAGGGATGCTAACTTTTCGGAATGCTGCAGCGCAATGGTACAGGAAAACGATGAACGTGACATTAAATCCTGAGGATGAGGTTCTCACGCTTATCGGTTCAAAGGAAGGAATCGCCCATATCCCGCTTGCGTTCCTGAACCCGGGTGATGTGTCTCTGGTTCCGGACCCGGGATATCCTGTTTACAATATAGGTTCGATCCTTGCAAGCGCAAAGCCATTTAAGATGCCCCTTCTTGCTGAGAATGAATTCCTTCCTGACCTTGATGCAATACCAAAGGATATTGCTAAAAAGGCAAAGCTCATGTTCCTGAATTACCCCAATAATCCGACCTCGGCAATAGCATCATTAAAATTCTTTGAAGAGGTCGTGGATTATGCGAATGAAAATGAAATTATTGTAGTTCATGATGATGCCTATTCAGAGATGACCTTTGATGGTTACAAGGCGCCAAGTTTCCTGAATGTAAGCGGCGCAAAGGACGTAGGTATCGAGATGCATTCCCTTTCAAAAACATATAATATGACAGGCTGGAGACTTGGTTTTGCAGTTGGCAACCGCGAGATAATGGCTGGACTTGGAAAAGTGAAAACGAATGTAGACTCAGGAGCATTTGAATCTATCCAGGAAGCAGGGATTGCTGCCCTTACCGGACCTCAGGATTGCGTTCGGGATATGAATAAAATATACAGGGAAAGGCGTGATGCACTCCTATCAGGACTCATGGAACTGGGGCTTGATGTGAAACCTCCAAAAGCCACATTTTATGTTTGGGCGCATGTTAATGGAAAAGCTTCTGACTTTTCAACGATGCTTCTTGAAAAAGCAGGTATTGTGGCTACGCCCGGCAACGGATTCGGGGAATATGGCGAAGGGTATGTGCGATTCGCGCTCACGCAGCCGGTTGAGAGGATCAATGAAGCGGTGGAAAGAATGCGCAAACTGGACATTTGAAGAAGTAGACAGTATAGATTCGCAGAACTAAAAGGTAAAATCTATTTATGATTAGTACAAGTTGGAAAGAAATATGCTGCTAATAGAAATCCTTTTCAAGTATTCAGGTCATGGGTGTGAATAATGGATATTGAGCAACTTTTAGAACAGCGGGCAAGATTGGTTGACTCTGAAATGCCAAATCTTCTCAGTGACATAAAACCTCCTGAACTTGCAGCGGCTGTCACCTATGCCATCTTATCAAAAGGAAAACGCATCAGACCTGCCCTTGTGACACTGGCCAGTGAAGCAGTTGGCGGAACGGCAGAAAAAGCCTGCTTCGCAGCAGCATCTATAGAATTGATCCATTCTTCGTCACTCGTTCTTGATGACGTGATCGATAAATCAGAAAAAAGACGCGGCAAATCCACGGTTCATGCCCTGTGGGGCAATGATATGGCTTTGCTGACCGTGCAAATACTTGCGGCGCTTTCACTGCGCATAGCTGCGCGTGACCCAAGACTCATCCATGCGATAGCCGATTCACTGTTCTATATGGGCGAAGGGGAAGCCATGGAACTTGTGGATTTTGCAAAGGATAAGAAAAGCTATCTTGATCTAGCATTTCGAAAAACAGGTTCCCTTTTCAGTTCAGCAGCAGAAGTTGGCGCTCTCGTGGGCGGAGGGGACAAGACCCAGATAAATGATCTCAAGGAATTCGGGAATCACATAGGTATTGCTTTCCAGATCCGCGATGATATTCTGGATTGCATTTCAAAAGAAGAAGATATCGGAAAACCAGTGAAGAAAGACCTTTTTATGGGAAGACCATCCATTGTATTGCTTGATGCCATCAATTCCGGAATATCGATCGATCGAATGATGAAATGCAACAACGGGGAACTCATGCATCTTGTGTCCGATTCTATTGAGAATGCTAAGAGATCAGCAAACGAAGAATTTGAAATTGCAAACAGCAAGCTTGACAACCTTGATGACAGTTTCGCAAAGACCAAGCTGAATGAATTAGGCAAATATATAATAAATCGCAGCAAATAATAATGGAAAGCGATAATAGCGGCTCATTTTATAATTTCCTCCCTGAAGGATGCCGTTTATGTTACAAAGGTGCAAAAATGGTTCTTTTTGTAACAGGAATATGCGGGAAGAATTGCTTTTACTGTCCGGTTTCAAACAAACGGCGTGAGAAGGACATAATATTTGCAAATGAAAGACGTGTGAACAGGGATGAAGATATTATTGAAGAAGCGATCTCGATGGATGCTCTTGGTACAGGAATAACCGGCGGCGAGCCGCTTTTAAGACTTGGCCGGGTGATTCATTACATAAAACTGCTTAAAAATAAATTTGGAGAATCGCACCATATTCATTTATATACCGCCCTTGCCCCGAACAAAGGGATCATTGAATCGTTAAAAGAGGCAGGTCTTGATGAAATAAGGTTCCATCCTCCACAGGATTTGCTTCCAGGTATCGACAAAACGTATTACAGGGTATCTTTGACCGAAGCTCATAAACTTGGTCTTTCTGTGGGAATAGAGATACCATCAATTACTTGCGATCTTAGCGGAGTTATTTCATTATTGAAGGAAGTCGATGGTTTCCTGAACCTGAATGAACTTGAATTTTCTGAAACGAATTTTTCGAAACTTAAGGAGCGCGGATATGTGACTGTTGATGATACATCATCAGCCGTGCTTGGCAGCAGGGAAGCAGCGCAAGGTCTGGATTATGATAAACTGCATTTTTGCTCTTCAAGATTCAAGGATGCAATACAGCTCAGGGAGAGATTTAAAAGGATCGCAAAAATATCTGCCAGGCATTTTGATGAGATTACTGACGACGGAACTCTTGTATATGGGCTCATTGAAGGGAGTTGCGCACCTTTTTTAAAAGAAGCGGGAGTCCCGGATGAAATGTACTCTGTCCTTGACGATACTGTTGAGATCGCATGGTGGATAGCTGAAGACTTTGCTGGTGAATTGAAAAAAATCGGGTGTGAGGTGTCTGTAATTGAGAGATACCCGATGAAAAACGGTATGATCGCTGAAAGAACCCCACTTTAATAAATAGAAAGGTATAAACTCTAAAAATCAAATAATGACAGAGGTGGTTTCACTGAACGGAAAAGAAAATGAGGCTTTAAAAGAACGGCTCACAAAATACCTGATGAGAGATGAGACCGGTATCAGGAAGTCTGTCTTGAAATTGTTTCTTAATGAGCAGCCTTATACCACCCAGAACGTCTTTGACCGTTTGAAGGAACAGGGATTCGATGTAAATTACAGGGGAGTTTCAGCCATGGTCGGGCTTATGAACACGAGGCTTGGCATTTTGAGAATAGATGTCAAAGGCGACCATAATGTCTATTCGCTTAAATATGAATACAAGAACAGTGTAAAAGCGACAATGGATAATTATTAATATTTTAAAATATGGATAATTAATATAATATATTAACATTTCGAAATATTAATGTGACATAAAGCGATCGAGAGTCCATCCGCCGCATCATCTGGCTGCGGTATCTCATCCAGGTTGAGCAACCTTTTGATCATCTCCTGCATCTGTTTCTTATCTGCACGCCCTGAGCCGGTTATTGCCTGCTTCACCTGGCTGGGAGTATATTCAAGAACAGGGATGTTCTTTTGCGCTGCTGCAAGGAAAATGACGCCTCTTGCCTCGCTCACACTCATGGCATTTGTTACATTGGTATTGAAAAACAGCCGTTCAACAGCGATTACTTCGGGATTGTATTTTTCAAGAAGCGAATTGACCTCGGAGTAAATTTGCGCGAGGCGCTGCGGGGTTTTCTTATCTGCGGATGTCCTGATGCATCCATAGCTTATCGGAGTTATCGTCCCGTTTTTTGTGCTTATTACTCCAAAACCCACAATCGCAAGCCCTGGGTCAATTCCGATAACTATCATGGGGATTTAAATGAGTTTAACATTTATTTGCTTTTGCCCATCAAAAGGGTTATAAGATGAATCACCAATAAAACCACTCAATTATCACGATCATATGAGGATTTTTATGACAGAAAAAATTGGAATACTCGCACTTGGACATGGAAGCAGGCATCCCCACAATAAAGAAGTAGTTAACGGGGTTGCGCAACTCATCGCTAAGAAATACAAGAACACAGTTGTTCGCATAGGTTTTATGAATATGAATACTCCAACCATGAAAGAAGGTCTTGATGGTTTCAAAGGAACAGGCGTTTCCACGATCGTAGCCGTTCCCATATTCCTTGCGCATGGCGTACATACAATGGAAGACATCCCCCAGATACTTGGTGTCAGCAAGGAATCGCGAAAAGCAAATATAAAACTTGACGGCAGGGACGTGACCCTGATCTATTCGGAGCCTCTGGGAGTCGATGACCTGGTCGCAGAACTGGCATATAAGAGGGTGACGGAAGCTCTCTCGAATTGATGCTGTTTCATTGTAGTTCAAGAGATAAATCGAACTATATAACACACGATTTACACCGATAAGCGAATATCCGTGAAAATCCGTGTAATCCGCAGCATCCGTGTTCTATTCAAACTGACCTTGAAATGATGGAAAATTTATAGCTTTTTGGAACCTAAATAAAAGCAAGCATGTTAAACTCCTCAACCAATGACCGATCATTGCTGCTCAAGAAAACTTCAAAAATAGCAGTTCTTGACTTAACCCATGGCGGCGCCGTCATAGCCAGGAAGTTAACGAAATTCGCAGGATCTGTCACCGGAGTAGATGTTTACAGGACGCTAAGTATTGAATCCCTGAATGAACTCGAAAACGATGGAATAAAAACATCCACTGAACCTCTTGATCCATTGGATTTTGACATCATAATCGCCCCGGTGCATCTTGACTCCGGCTATCCGATGCTTGCAGAAGCTGCCAATCGAAATATCCCAATAATATCACATCATCAAGCTGTGGGGCAGATTTTATCAACCTACGACCTGAAGAACAAAATCTTTATTGAACTTACAGGGACAAAAGCAAAAACAAGCACTGCGATCCTCCTTGCTGATATTTTGTCCGCGAAAAAAAGAGTGATATCCCATACAAGCAGAGGACTTGAAAATCGAAGCACCGGAACAATAATTAAAAAAGGATTAAGCATAACCCCTGCAAGCATCCTGACCGCGCTTGATGCAGTGAATGACGCCGGGATCGATTTCGATGTGTTCATAGCCGAGGTTTCAATTGGCGGAACTGGTTATGCCGATATCGGAATAATCACAACTATCGCAAATGATTACAAAATAGCAAATAACACAAAGCTTGCAAGTGACTCTAAACGTCGCATGATACTTGATGCAAAACCAGGAAGCAAACTTGTGGTGAACAATGATGCTCTTAGGTTTTTCGGGGCATGCAGAAGGGATATCGAGATTATCTCTTTCACTGATTCGATTGATGCTTCATGTAATGTCTATTATGAAGACCTTGATAAAAAAGGTGGAACAATAGCCTATTTTCTCGGCAGGGAACATGGAAAAATCCATATCAGGGAAGCCGGGGATTACGACATAAGTTCATATAAAACCGCTTTTGTGTGCGCAACCGCCGCGGCTCTTGCACTGGATATTGACTCAGACACGGTCGAGAGGGCTTTTCTGGGATTTAAGGGCGCAAAGGGTCGCATGACGAAAAAATCAGTTGACGGCAGGATCCTCATAGATAATTCAAACTCCGGAATGGACATACGGACAGCGCAAAAAGCGCTCAAGTATGCGCAGGAAGAAGGAGGAAGAATCGTCATGGTTCTTGGAGAAGAGGCAAAAGAAGTATGCGAAGGACTTGATCCGGCAGGAGTGGAACGTTTTATCAACAATCACATAAATGAGCTTGGAGCGCTCGTACTTGTCGGGGAAAGGATGAAACCGCTTGCAATGAAGGCAAAAATATATTATGCTGGCGATCTGCATGGCGGGCTTGAGCTTGCAAAGTCATTGACAAACGAAAAGGATATTATTTTATCCTGTGTGAAGTGCTTCAGGTAATAAGATATGGAACTTAATAAAAAGATCATTCCCGCAAGAATAACCAAAAACATGTCCGCAGGAGAGCTTGTGGCAAGTTTTGAGAGCTGCGCTTTCGGGGCAGGCCGCTTATATGAAGCGGTTGACATATACAGGGAAATGCAGGATGACCCTGAATGCACAAAATTCTTCGGACTTGCAGGCGCCATGGTACCTGCTGGTATGAGGCAGATCGTAAGCGACATGATCCGGGACAGGGAGATCGACATTCTTGTGAGCACAGGTGCAAATCTTGTCCATGATATCATAGAATCCATGGGGCTTCATCATTACAAAGGAACTGATGCCACAGATGATATCCAGTTGAAACACGAAGCAGTAAACCGCATATATGATGTTTTCCTTCCAGAACATCATTTTACGGATCTTGAGGAAAAACTCCAGTCCATCTTCAGGGAAATCCCTGAAAAGCTCTCCATAACCGAACTTCTTTCACACATCGGGGCGCGCCTTGACGATGAAAACTCTATTTTGAAAAGCGCATATGATATGGGCATTCCTGTATACTGCCCCGCCATCCAGGATTCCATAATCGGGCTGCAGGCATGGCTGTACAAGCAGACAAAGCCCCTGAACGTGGATGTTTTTGCGGATATGAAAGGGTTGATCGACCGATGCTTTGAGGCAAAACGTGCAGGTGTTATGATAATAGGCGGGGGCGTACCCAAGAATTTCATTTTGCAGTCCATGCTTGTCACTCCGCGCTCTTTTGACTATGCAATACAACTCACGATGGACAGGCCTGAGACCGGCGGACTTTCCGGCGCAACGCTTGATGAAGCGCGCTCATGGGGCAAGATCGGGGAAAACGCACGGTCTGTGACTGTTTATTCGGATGCGACCATTACGCTGCCGATGATCGTGGCTGCCGCAAAATGCCGGAAATGAGAAAGGATTTTCGGTATGCTCCTTTGGAAAAGGTTGTTTCATGCATAAACGCGAATTCATGAGCGTTTGGGTTGAAGAAGTAGTATTCATCAAAACGAAGGGAACACGGATGACACGGAGGATTTTCAACGATTTGGGTATTTCTGATTAAATCTTTATTTCCTGTCATCGTGACTATCACTCAATGTTTGTTTCTCCTTTTTTTCAAACCACTTCTCGTCAACAAGAACCACAGATGCCTTAACCTTGGCTTCTGGTGATGACCAGTATTTTCTCTGCAATCGATTTCCTTCTTCCCTGGAGACCATTTTAAAACCGTGTTTTTCATAGAATCGAATCGCCCAAATAGCATTTGACCACGTGGCTATCAGGATTGGTTCATCTGTGAGTTCTTTGAGATAAGATAGCAATTTTCCCCCGATGCCATGATTTTGCATGGCAGTCTTTACATAGGCGTGTCGGATGAGCGTCACGTTCTGCCTGTGCTGAATACCCATCACCCCGGCCAGTTCTCCATCTTCCTCATAACCCCACATTGCAATACCGTCATCCAGTTCTCCCCTCAGTTCATCTCTGGACATATAGGGCTCTTTCCAGTATTCTACGGGGATAACTCCTTTATACGACTGTGCTGCATCATTGATGATCTCGTAAATCTTCTCAAAATCACTTGCTATGCATTTACGAATCATTGCCTGTTTTCCTCTTTCTCCTGACAAATACGATAGCACAGGACACAATAGAACCCCTATTACTGCTGGCGGGTGCTTTTCATATTCATCGAAAGTAAATTACTTATGCTGATTCCTTCGCTAATTTCTGTGTAGTTAACCATAGACATATAACAGTAAATGGAATTGTTACCAGATTACCAACAACCACTGCGCCTCCGATAATATTTATCACAAAAAGCACAACTCCGAGAATTAATGTGAATTCGAAGTTATCGCGCCCGATCCTGTAGCTTTTCTTCAGAGCTTCGATAGCTCCTGATTTCTCTGATATCGCAATAGGGATCGAATACTGGAACAGGAGCAGTAGTATCAATCCTGGGATTACCAGCAGGATAAGACCAACAAGCACTGCCAGTCCTCCGACTATGAACATTGCCCAGCTTGTTACGAAATAATCAAAACCGGCAAATACGTCCTTTATTTCAACCTCTTCTCCATTAACGATCTTTCGCCCCATTAAATATAGTCCGAAAAACAATGGCGGCGCTGTGATTATTAAGATCGAACCGATAATTGCTACCGCAGTTGCAACGATGAAAACGGCGAACTGTTTTTTGTATATCTCGAATCCTTCGTTTAAGATATCTTCAACCTTCATAAATTCAACTCCTTGTTGTTAAATTATTTGGCCAACTATATAATATATCCTATTTCCCGTGAGTGTAAAAGCTTTTGGTGTTACAATTTTATAAATCGTAAATACGCTATCATAAATCTGCGTTCATCGGCGTTAATCTGCGGTTTTTTATTTTCAATTATTTTATGATAGCCCCCCAACACCAAAGTTTTTGACAGCCTCTATTTCCCGGATTTCATACATCCCTCTAAGATATCCATTGCTTTCAGGCGATAATTTTAATCGATATGAGAACTATAATTTAACTCTTCATCCTTCCATAATATGCGTAATATGAAAGTTAAAGGCAGCTATAACAAGTCCCTTGGCGTTTTTGAGCTTGTCAGTCTTGGCGTAGGCGGAACTATAGGTTCAGGGATATTTGTAGTTCCGGGTATAGCTGCTGGAATTGCAGGTCCAAGCTCCCTGATCGCATGGCTTATTGCGGCAGTTTCAGCTACATGCGTCATGCTGTCTCTTGCTTGGGCTTCTTCCAGGTATCCCTCTACAGGGGCTTTTTACTCAATTTTATCAAGGGTATTCGGCAAAAAAACATCGGTGACGCTTGTCATATTATATTTAATATCCTCAATATTCGGAATTGCAACGATTGCAGCCGGGATCGGACAATATGTTTCCTTTTTTGGGGTCAGTAATATCCTGCTCGTGGAGATATTGTTACTCATCCTGTTCTGTCTTCTTAATATCAGGGGCGTTCGTCCTTCAGGACTTGCTGAGAACTTTCTAACGACTCTTAAGACTATTCCCCTGATAATTCTTGCAGTTCTGCTGCTTCCGTATATCAAGACAAGCAATTTTGTGCCTTTTTTCACTCCGGACAACACCGGTTTCCTGAAGGCTATAATCATAATTTACTGGTCGTACACTGGCTTTGAGATCAGCGCAATACCTGCTGAGGAGACAAAACGGCAAAGTGATGTTTTCAAATCATTAATTATTGTCATGTTTATTGTAGTATTTGTATATCTTTTATTAAATGTCTCACTGATCGGCAGTGTGGGAAGCACAATTCTTGCTAACTCACCCGCCCCTATCGCCGCTGCTTCGGGATTGATTTTTAAGCAATCGGAGAAGATTGTTGCAATAATAGGGATCATTGCAATGATGTCTGCCCTGAACGCTTATATCTTAGGCGCATCGAGAGTGGCACAAAATATCTCTTCCCAATTTAATATACCGCTCTTGAAAGAATTAAGTAATACGGGCACACCAGCAGTCGCTGTGCTAGTTTGTACTGCCCTTGGCATAGTGCTATTATTCTTTTCCAATCATTTCGGCATTCTTGCAAGCATATCAGTGGTTACGATTCTGCTTCCCTATATTTTCATATGTTTGTCTGCATATAAGTTATTCAGTGATAGGAAAATAAGACTGGTTGCAGCTATCGGCGCTTTGACTACGTTTGCTATTCTTATATCTCAATACGTAAAGTAAGGTAATGTAAAAGCTCGGGGTGTGAAACCTTATTTCTGTCACCCGTTTTTTAATGAATCCATTGCCTTTTTCCTTTCTGGCAAACCGAAAAATGCAACCTTATCATCGATCAAGGTGACAGGCACCGAGTGTATCTCATGCTTTTTCACATACCCGATACCCTCAGGGGATGTCAGGTTCACCTCTTTATATTCAAAAGAAATATCTTTCCCCAGGTCATTCCAAAATTTTTTCGTTGCCTGGCATACGGCACACCAGTCGGCATGGATCAATATAACCTTCATAACTATTCAACGCATTTATTATCCGTGGAATGGCATTTCGGGCAGCGCAAATTGGTGCCAATTCCTTTGAATTTCTTGCCACATTGATTGCATACATATTCATGCGGCTCTATGCCTTCTTCAAGCTCTACTCCGAACGAATCGCCTACACTGCACATATTACCTCCCTGGTTTTGCAGGCATTATCCCGCAATTGATAATTATCTTTCGTGGTATTTCTAGTTTGTCAATATGGGTGACCATTTCAATTTGTCTTGTTGAATAATAGTTAACTTGAGTGTTAATGTCTAACAAATCGTGACCTTTGACAGGATTTACAGGATCGACAGGATACGATTTTTGTGGCAAATCCTGTAAATCCTGTCGATCCTGTCTAAAAAAATCATGA
>JAPZAP010000098.1 GCA_027460585.1 Candidatus Methanoperedens sp.
CAAGGGATGCTTTTCTTATTTCAATTCCAAGGATATCTGCTATCTTGTCAAAAGAAAAGTGGGCTGAAGCCGGAACTATCATGTTTGGATGAATCTTGTTCTTGATATTCCTGGCAGTTCTTAATGCCTGTATGTTGGATTCTGTGCCTCCTGTGGTCAAATAACCGCATGCATTGCCATCACCAAGCATGCTGCCCATCATTCTTATAACTTCTTCTTCAAGTTCCTTTGTCCCGGCGAACAATCCAAAATCACCCATATTTGACGAAATGAATTGCATATGGGCTTTTATCGCAATCGGATGGGGTTTTGTGCACATAGCGCTCAGAACCTTGTCATATGAAGTGTCTTTTTGCCTTGCTTTCGTAAGCAGGGACAATACTTCCTTTTCTGAGAGCCCTTTCTTGTTCATGTGCTAACTCAAGAATACTTGTTTATAAAAGTTTGTTTATTGATTCAATTGTTCAGGTGGGATAATCTCAGGTCGTTTCAATAAACTCATAGAATTTATCCCAATCAAGGACTGTCGCAACACACCCTGCCTTTTCCAGGACAAGTCCTTCTCCGTAGAGGTTTAATTTTTCGCACATTTCAAGTCCGGCCTTTATTTCCGTTATGCAGCCAACACCCAGGATCGCAGAAGGCTTGTGTTTTCGAACAAGCCGTCTTATAAAGCTTGAACCCGGCACAATGAACACCTTATATCCAAGCTCCTCTGCTGTTTTTTTTGCCTGCCCGACTTCACAATTGCCGCAATTGATGCATTGCATACCTTCCGGACTCAATTTAGAAGGACAATTGATTGCTCTTAAGCATTGTGGGAAGAAAATAAGGCGTTTATTGATGGGCGTATTCCGGAATTTTCTCATGGATATCTTATTTTTTAGGGCAATGCCCACATCATCCACGATAGAATCGTCCATATTGATCAACCTGAACAATGCCTTTACCAGGTTTTCAAGAAGAGTGATAGAGAAAAGCATAAAACCGGGGAATATGAACTTCTCGGTCTTAAAAGAATAACCGATAAGAAGCGAACCCAGGATTGCCACTAATAGCAAGAGAAACACAAAATATACGACAACTTCACCAATAATTGTGAATAAAGATTCTATTTCGATTAGCATTTATATAGTATGAATATTTTCTCAAGCATAAGATTTTCGCAGGCCAGATTCAAATTTCAAGTATAGTATTTATCTCAGGGAGAGCTTTTGCATAGATACCTGTTTTTCGCAGGTGTGCAGCAAGTTTGAGGGGGCGGTTGCCTCCGGGATGGTAAGTTATGACCGCAGATGGCGCGCACTGCTTTGTCATTCCTATAAGACCATTTACATCCATGTGGTCGCTGATATTGATCGTGGGAAATTTGAAATCCTTTCGCCCCGTTAGTATGAATTTCTTTTGCGCCTTAAGTTCCGTTATTCCATCAAGTGTGGTTATTTTGATCCCGCAGTCCGTTTCAAGATCAACAAGCTGCCCTGCATCTTGCATTAATCCCCTGGTAAGTGCGCCTGATACTGCATCCATCCCGATAGCCCCTTTGAAGCCTGACTCCCGGATGAGCTTAACGGCGCGCTGGGCTTTCCCGAAAGAATATGCCCCAAAAGCAACATCCTCTGATCCAAGGGATTCCCTGAATCCATCCAGGTCATCCTCGAAATGACATTTAGGGTCATCAGGGTCACCGTAATTTGCTTCCGTAACAAGGCAATCGCATTTTGGCAGCTCTTTTGAATCCTTGACATCTCCTGTGACCATGATCTTTGTACCGACTTCGTTCTCCCAATAAAAAGCGCATGAACCGATGGTGTGATGTGTCGGGTATGTTTTAACAGTTACGCCCGCGATATCAATGGATTCCCCGATTGCAAAAGTCCTCCCCGCATACTTCTTGCCATAAAGAATCTCAAGTGCAAGTGCTGTCTCATTTGAACAGACGGCGTTTTCTGAAAGCATTGCTGATCTTCCATGATGGTCTGAATGCGCATGGGTTATCAGGTATGCATCGGGCTGCTGGGAACGGGAATTCGTTGTATCAACTGCAAAAGTCAATCGCTTGCCTGCATTGAAGACAAGTGAAACATGTGGTTTGAATCCCTTATTTGTCTTGTGCCTTATCGGAAGTACACCAAGATCAAATAAAGTTTTCAATTAAACCACTTTATTTTAAGGCTGCATTCAGGTCGGCTTCAAGAACGTTAGTCCGGGTTACGCCGGTATATCTCTTAAAAACGACGCCGTCTTTTTCAATTACCAGGGTGGGAACGGCATGTACAGTGAATTTGGCGGCAAGTTCATTATTGTTATCAACATCAACTTTCTTGAATTCAACTTTATCGCCGAATTTTTTCTTAAGCTCTTCAAGGATAGGGTCCTGCATCTTGCATGGGCCGCACCATTCTGCAAAAAAATCCATTAGAACAACTTTACTCATTTGATTTTCTCCTATTGTTTATTTTATACCAGTTATATTCCCTTATAATACACTTATGATTTAAAATTGTTGCCTTATTCCTTATTTTCCAGATCTTTAAGAACCTTTATTATTTCCTCTAAATCAGGGAGCTCTGCAATAGGATAAACCTTTACAAATACTACTTTCCCATTTTCATCAATAATAATATTCGCCCGTTCGGAAAATCCATCTTTTTCCCTGAAAATCCCATAAAGTCCTGCAACTTTCCCGTGTGGCCAGAAATCAGAAAGAAGCTTCGTATGTTTGATTCCAAGTTCTTTTGCCCATGCTTTTTTTGAGGGAACAGTATCCACGCTCATGCCCAATGCTACGGTATTCAATTCTTCGAATCTTGCCAGGTTTTTTTCGAGGTCTTTCATCTGTTCAGCGCACACCTTCGTCCAGGCGAGTGGATGGAAGGATAACAGTACCTTTTTCCCATTAAAGGAAGATAATTTAATCTCCGTTTCATCCTGGTCGTCTAAATTGAAATCTTTTGCTTTAGAGTTGATTTTTATTGTGCTCATTGTCAAAGTTCCTCATTATTCTTGAATCCAATACACTCCGATACATAATATTTGATTTACTTGAATATTAAGATTTGTGAATGTTGGTTTTAGGAGTTTTGGGACAAAATTCTTTATAGTTGGATGGACAGACTTCAAAGAATATAGGTGAATCTCCACGTGAGGTTGATCATTTCATGGAAAAACTGAAAGAAAACAACATAATTTCAAAAGTATCTCTCGTAAGATGCCAGACATACGAGAATTCGAATGTAGATATAGCGATCGAAAAAGCGTTGGAGCTTATCGGAGGTATAGGAAATTATGTTCGATCGGGCGATAACGTTCTTTTAAAGATCAATCTCCTGACCGGAGATGCTCCTGAAAAAGCAGTTACCACCCATCCGGCAATTGTTCGTGCAATGATACACCAGGTGCGTAAAGCCGGCGGAATCCCTTTAATAGGAGATTGCAGCGGCTATGAAGGAAAACCAAATCAAAAGAGGTACCTTGATGCATGCCGCAGTTCCGGTATAATGCAGGTATGCGAGGAAGAAAAAGCACAGATCGTACACCTCAGCGCGGAATCGATTGAGGTAAGAAATGAGAGCGGTCGCCTGTATAAAAACTTTATTTTATCAAAGCAGGTCATGGATGCTGATGTATTGATCTCCCTGCCAAAACTCAAGACCCATGGGCTGACATTATTTACCGGAGGTGTGAAAAATAATTTCGGTTGTATAACCGGCCTAAATAAAGCAAAAATGCATCTTCGCGCCCAGGATCCGGAAACGTTTTCCCAGATGCTTGTGGATCTGCTTGGCATAGTACAGCCTGATCTGACCGTAATGGATGCGGTAGTTGGCATGGAGGGAAACGGTCCGAGTAACGGCACGCCAAAACATGTCAATGCAATACTTGCAAGCAAAGACCCGGTTGCGCTTGATGCAGTAGCCTGTAAGATGGTTGGAATAGAACCGTTAATAGTGCCTTCCACCCGCCTGGCGCATGAACAGGGTTTGGGAACTGGAGATATTTCAAACATCAATATTGTGGGAGAATCCCTGGAGGATATGCAAATTGATGGCTTTAAGCTCCCTTCGGGTTCGGCATCATTTTTCCATGCCAGGGGTTTGATGTCTTTTATTCGCGGCATGTTACTGCCAAAGCCATATCTGATAAAAGAAAATTGCAAAAAATGCTGGATATGCATTGAACACTGTCCTTCGGGTGCATTGTCCAGGAAAGGAGATTATCCTTCGTTTGATCATAAAAAATGTATCAGATGCTATTGCTGCCAGGAATTATGCCCGGGAAATGCAATTGAATTGAAAACACCTTTTCTGGCAAGGTTAGTGTGAAAACAGATGCTTGAAATTATCTGACCTTTGCTACCAGTATGATCGTATCGTAAGCAAACCCCAATCTCCCATTTTCAAATCGTACACGAAGACCGGTGCTGTCATCCCCAAGACTTTCCATCATCAAACGCCTTATAGTCTCAGTTTTAACTTCATCTGTTCCCGCCCGTTTCATCCACTCCTCGAAATCCTGGGGAATGTCCCAGTGTGATATGTCTTTAATTTCTGCCCCGATATCAACGAACATTTTTTGGATTTCACTCAATTCATGAATACGGACATGCGAAGGGTCACGCATTTTTTCAATTTCATTGTGGAAGCGACTTTTTTCATAATCCTGGGATGACACGCCATCTACAAGCACTATCTGTTCCCTGCATACCCGTTTCATTTCCCTCAGTGCTTTTTCCGGATTGGGGAAGTGATGGAATGCGAACCTGCATGAAACGATATCGAACGCCTGATCAGGAAAAGGCAATGATTCAACATCACTAAGCAGAAGATCAAGATCGTTAAGTCCTGAAGATTTCTTTTTTTCCCTGGCTTTAAGCAGCATTTCGCGTGTAATGTCACACCCCACAACAAAATTTCCTTTTTTTGCAAATTCAAGCGCGAGAAATCCCGAGCCAGTGGCGATATCGAGAATCCTGTGATGTTTCTTCACGCAACTTTTTTCAACGATCCTTGAAAGATGAAATCCGTCCACAAAAATATTTGCTTTTGAGTAAACTTCGGCCTGTTTCCCGAACTGCCTCATGGCGTTTTCTTTGATTCCCATTGCAGTGAACACTATGGGGATTGATAAATAATTTGTGGATGGGGAAAAATAGCTTTTGAAAATAGCAGAGTTTAACCCCCACCACAATCCCAACCTGCCAGCTTTTTACAATACCACTGGATATGTTAATGATTATTAAGCTTAAATGACTTTTCCCAAACTTTACCCAAGCCGCCTGCCTGCAAAGGAGGATATTAGTAGCTATTTCTATTTTCGACCGCGCCAATTTTAGATGGGGGTGTCAAAAAGTTGGCACTGTCCTAATTTAGAATACTTAATTAAAAATCAAAAAATTGCTCCCAATTCCATTGATGATCAGCTAAACCTTCCAGCATTGCAGGAGTCTCAGTCTTTGTCAACTTATCCATGAAATTCCAATAAAAATGAAAC
>JAPZAP010000099.1 GCA_027460585.1 Candidatus Methanoperedens sp.
CAGGTAGCAGTTACAGGACCGGCTGCAAATAAATTGATCGGCAAGAACATCGGCGATGTTGTTGGCGGAGATATAACCGGAATGGCAGGATATACCCTGAAGTTAACAGGCGGAACCGATAAAGATGGATTCGCAATGCGTCCTGATTTACCAGGGCCTGGCAGGAGAAAGATCCTTGTTGCTGGCGGTGTTGGTTATATACCCCCGGCTGACGGCGTCAAAACCAGAAAAAACATGAGAGGACGTGAAATTTCATCTGATATCTCACAAATCAATGCGGTTATTGTAGAATACGGCCAGAAACCCATGAGTGAGCTCTTCGTCAAGAAGGAAGGCGAAGAAGCAAAGAAAGAAGAGAAGAAGGAAAGACCAAAGGCAAGGAAATAATTTTCATGGCTGGTATTTTATAAAAAATGCCAGTTCTGGATTTTTTTCTTTTTTTTTTAAATATTTGACAGCAGAACAAGTCCCCTGTCATTCAACCTGATGTTTTCACCTTCGATCTTGAGATAATTCCCCATCATCAGGAAATCGATCTGGAAATTAAAAATCATATCATCCACGCCAACTTCTTTTTTCAACTGCGCCTTATTTTTCCCGAAAACCCCTATGGTTTTTATCATTTTCCTTCTTACGGGATGCTCAAGCGCTTTGACCATCAGGGCATGATCATCCACTTTTGCCTCACGTACAGTTGGTTTACGTTCCATCATTGCTTCCAGTTCATCATCGCTTATTTCTGCCATATTTACATTAGTATAATTTGCCCACAGAATAATAAATCTCTGCATTGCCTTGAGAACAATTAATACACAGAACCACAATCCTTATATAACTTTACACTCCTTGTAAAATCGGATAGAACTTGAAAAAATATATTTTCGTACCGATCATGCTCTTTGTCCTGCTCTCCGGATGTTTAAGTGCCCAATCCGGTATTTCTACAACGGATAACTCAAGTCCAACTAAAGGAGAAACGGGAAAGATCACCTTACAGGGTTTGACTTTCAATACGCAAGTCCAGCCCGCCCTTGAAACCGCAAAGGCACAGGGAAAGCCTGTTTTCGTTTATGCAAGGTCGCAAGTTTGCGGATGGTGTAAGAAATTCGAAGATGAAACATTCACGAACAAAACCGTGATCAAGATATTGAAGGAAAATTTCATATTACTTTCAATTGATGTTTATGACCAAAGAAGCGAAAGTATAGATTTAAGGGTGCGCGGTACACCGACTGAGATATTTCTAAATGAGAACGGAATTGAGATAAAAAGAATACCAGGTTATACTGAAACACAGCCATTTCTTGATACAATAAATGAAATTATAAAATGAGGCACAAAAATGAAGCCCGAAAAAAAAATGGAAAATGTAAAAATACGAACCAAGACACCCAAAAATAAAGGATATAATTACTTTCTGATAATTGCAGTCGCTGCAATTATTCTGATAGGAGCATATGTACTGCTCGTGGGTGGCCAGCAGAAAAATGAAAATACCAAGACCCTCAAAGAGGTAAGGGCTTTGATCGATTCTCAATACGGGAATTTAGCCCCCCCAACAAATACGCCTCCTGTAAAGGATAATTATACCCCGATACTATCCCCAAGAAAGGCTGATAATCTTCCGTATTATGCGTTTACTAATGCGATGACTTTAAAAGCATACACATATGCGACCGAGCATCCGGAAGTACTTGAACAAATACCCTGTTATTGTGGATGCGGTGATATTGGACACAAGTCAGTCAGGGATTGTTTCATTTCCGATAATGGAACTTATGACAACCATGCGTCATCCTGTGATACCTGTGTTGGGATAGCAATGAAAGTCCAGAGCTACTTCCCGAACGGTATCCCGATCCCGGGTTCCGGGCTTGCACAAGGCGCACCTTCACAGTCAATAGATCTGTCAACATTATCACTTCCTGACAATTTCAAATCCATCGCAGACGGCTTAAAACTCACACCTGCTGGAGCGAACAGGGCATATTTTGTCAATACAAAGATCCTTTCCGGAACAGAAATGGAGGATCAGTATTTAGTGAACGATGTTGAGCCGGATTCGTTTTATGGAAAAAAGATCATCGGAATGTTCAGCGCTGATTTTTCCGCAACCTCGTGGATAGAGTTCCATGACCTGGGTTATGACAGCAGGAATGACACATCATTGAAAGCAAAGGATCAACCTGGAATGAAAAACATCGTTAACACAAGACCCCTTCTTTACGGGCATAGCCAGAATGTGGACAATGTATTGAAATTGATGAACAATCCGAATAGTATGAGTACATCATATTCAACTTTTAAACCGCTGCTTGATTCGGTTGATTATCAGAACGCTGCGTATGCATTTGTTATTAATGAGGCAAACAAATTCTCGGATATCAATTATATGAGCCTGACCCCAACGGGTGGCAAACTGGAACTTGTAAAGGCATACAAGATAACAGATTCTAAATCCATTCCGGCTGGCCTTGGCAAGTATAATCCGGAAACAAAAGGTAACATCCTGGTGATTAAAATTACCGGAAACCTCCAGACAGTCGAGACAGAAAATGCTAATATCGATGCAGTAGCTAAAACATAAAAATGTCCGTCGCTCCCCCCATTATTCTGGTCTTTATTGCGGGTATGGCAACAGTGGCCACTCCGTGTGTTCTACCAATCCTGCCTGCCGTTTTATCAGGGTCTGTGGGGAGCAGGCTTCGGCCTCTTGCCATAGTGGCTGGAATGGCCTTTACTTTCACATTGATGGGACTTCTTTTTTTCACTGTAGCATCAATCACCTTCTTTACTGATTACCTGCGCTGGATTTCGATATTTATCATTATTGGAATGGGTGCAATATTATTTGATGATGACATCAATGAAGTGTATGTCAGAATTTCAAGCTCGATATTAAATTATGCCCGTGAACGCTTTTCGTTTATAGGGAGAATATCATCAAGCGCGGCCCCAGAAGGGCTTCTTGGAGGACTATTCCTTGGTATGTCGCTTGGCATCCTCTGGATACCGTGTGTGGGTCCTATATTAAGTTCAGTTTTTATGTATATCGCCGATAGCTCCGCCGGATCAGGAAATATCTTGCAGGGAGTGACCCTTCTACTTGCATATTCCCTTGGTGTGGGTATTCCAATGCTCATAATAGCTTATTCAGGAAAAAGCGTATCAGGGCGAGTCAAATGGTTTTCAAAAAGAAGTCATTTATTCAAAAAGCTTTCAGGCCTTATCCTTATCCTTGTGGGTTTGATGATGCTGTTTGGGATCGATAAGTACCTGAAGATACTGTTCCTTCCATATTCGGTTGATATCGACAATATGATATCAGGATTTTATAACCACTACTTGAGCTAATATGGGAAGTAAAAACGAAGTAGCCACAAATGGCAATAATGAAAAATACGACCTTCTTGATGTCTATTTTTTCAGGAATCTCATAAAGAACAGGTTCTTTAAGCCTGCAGTCAACTTTTTTTTCTTTATTTTCCTGCTTGTAGTGATCTATTTTGGTCTTTCAAGCGAACCCGACCTGCGTTTCCATGGCGGGATACCGTTCGCAACGACGATGATATGGGATGTCTGGCATCCACTGCTTGCGTTTACAATCATAATTGTGGGAAGGCTGTGGTGCTTTGCCTGTCCCATCGGAGCGACGGGCGACTGGACACAGTCAGTTTTCAGCCTCAACAAAAAATACCCTGAAAAGTACCGGAACCTCTGGATAGCAGTAATTCTATTCCTTTTCATTTTCGCAGCTGAGCGCCATCTATTCATGTTCACGAGAAACCCTCCCAATACTGCATATCTTCTTCTCTTTTTTACTGCGCTGGCAATAATAATGGGCGCAATATATGAAAAAAGAAGCTTTTGCCGCTACATTTGCCCCATCGGGCTTGTGCTTGGTGTTTTCTCCATGCTTTCGGCTGTAGAGCTAAGGTGCAAATCAAGAAAAACATGCCAGGATCATGACTTAAAAGAATGCGTCATCGGGACAGAAGCAGGAAAAGCCTGTCCTGTTGGTGAATTCCCGCAGACAATGGAGCGGAATAACCAGTGCATCATGTGTATGGAATGTGTAAAATCCTGCTCAAAGGGAAATATCAGATTAAGCCCAAGACTTCCCGGAGCAGATATCATCAAATCAAACAAAAAGCACCTTGATGAAGCGTATCTTGTTCACGGGATAATTGTTATCTTTTTATTTGTCATGGGAATGGAAAGGCTGCAATTCAGGAATATTATAATCAATTTCGTTAAATCCACACTTCCAATTAATTCAATTACTTTTCTTGACCTTTACTGGAGAAATATGTGGGCTGTGATCATATTCCTGCTGATAACGCTTGGCGCAGCAGGACTGATGTATCTTTCCACAAGGGCAGCACTTTCGGGAAAAAATACAAAACAGAAGTTCATAGAACTTTCCTATGCATTCATTCCATTGAGCTTATCAGTGTATCTTGCTGAAAACACATTCAGGCTATTGAAAGGATTGTTTTACATAGCAGCCAGCATTGGAAGTTTTTTCGGGAAAATCTGGGAATTTTCACCTGATTTTGATACCATTAACCACTTGCAGATAATATTATTGATCGCAGGTTTCGTCTTCACATTATGGGCGGGGTACCTCATCAGTAAAAGAACCTCTGATACGGAAAATGATTTGCAACCGGGCATGGTCGCGATTGGCTTTGTGGCGGTCGTTTATTTTATGATCGGACTCAAGATATTGACATTACCTATTATTTGAATTAACAGGAAAAAAAACAATATACTAAGATAACAGAAACAACTATACAAAATAACACAGTAAAAAGCAAGATAAAAACATATACACTTATATTCGATTTAAAACATTAGGAAATAACATATGAGAACAAAGAAACTGGTGTCCATACTAGTCTTGGCATTAATTATAGCATTTGCATATTTTAGCTATACTACTGCCCTTTCGAATTTCACTTTGAGCGATAAAAATAACAGCTATCTTGGCGGTATAAAATTCCACCGGGCAGCCGCCGGCCTGGAGGATGG
The DNA here is from genome assembly GCA_027460585.1 of Candidatus Methanoperedens sp. Taxonomy (GTDB): domain Archaea; phylum Halobacteriota; class Methanosarcinia; order Methanosarcinales; family Methanoperedenaceae; genus Methanoperedens. Next base: position 5,035 of record JAPZAP010000099.1, read on the forward strand.
TTTCCAGATAGCCCAGCAGGAAAATAAACCTGTAATGGTATATTTCTGGGCGATCTGGTGCCAGTATTGCGCAAGATTCCAGACTGATACACTGGGAAACCCGGAGGTAAAAAATATCCTTGAAAATGATTATGTCCTTGTAGCTATGGATCTGGATATCGACAGGGAAGTTGCGCAACAATATGGGGTGAGTTATCCCCCATATCTTGTTTTCATGGATCCGAAGGGGAATGTACTTCAAAGGGTTCCAGGCGCTGTTGGACCAGATTATTTGCTTCCGATAGTGACGCAGGTAAGAGAACAGGTCAGGGGAAAATAAAATGATACCACTTGGTGACATATTACTTTATGCAACTCTTGTATTGAGCGTAATTGCTCTTATCGGATTGCTGTTGAAAGATTTTAAAAATATTGAATATTTGACTAAACTTGTAACGCCGGCTATAATAATTGGAGCAGGGCTACTAATATCTGCTTTTATTCTCCTTACCTATTATTTCGTAACAGGCAACTATGCCTATGATTATGTCTGGCAGTATTCAAGCAGGGATCTTCCTGTTATTTACAAAATATCAGGCACATGGGCAGGGCAACCTGGTACCTATCTTCTCTGGGTGCTTGTAATATACCTGTCAGCGGCATGGCTTGCATGGACTACGAAACATTCAACTGCACTTTCCAGAAGAACACAGATAATAACTCTTCTATCAGGAATTTATTTAGTAATTCTTACACTTATCCAGACACCCTTTAAGCTCATATTGGATAGACCGGATGTCATTGATATGATAGCTAAAGGACAACTTGCGGCTGATTTTTTGCCGGCTGACGGCAATGGTCTTAATGCGCTGCTTGTGAATTTCTGGATGATCGTTCATCCGCCTCTTATGTTCATTGGCTATGCAACCATGACAATACCTTTTGCTGCTGCTATTGTTTACCTTGTTACCAAAGCAGACGGCTGGGAAGAACTCGGCAGGCAGTGGGCTCGTTTTACATGGCTTTTCCTCGGAATGGGAATAGCAGTCGGCGGTGTATGGGCATATCTCGTATTGGGCTGGGGCGGTTTCTGGGCATGGGACCCGGTTGAGACTGCTTCGTTCATTCCATGGCTCACACTTACAGGTTTCCTGCACGCTGCGGCTCTTCACAGGAAGGACAAGAGTACGTTTTCAATAGCTGCGCCGATACTTGCAGCGGTTTCATTTATCCTTGTGCTATATGCAGCGATCGTTGTTCGAAGCGGGCTATTTAATTCAGTCCATGCGTTCGGAGATACGTCAACCGGAACACTCCTTATAATATTTATTGCAATTATAGCGATCGTTTCAATTGTACTGGGAATGAGGCGTTATCTTGAAGAGCCGGATAAAGTGGAAGAAGATCGTGGATTCTGGAACAAGACAAATATTTTCTATGTTTCCCTTCTTTTATTCGTGGTGCTGGCATTCATATCTTTCTGGGGTATTACTTTCCCGGCATTTATCCAGCTTACACAGGGATTAAAAGTGGGAGTAGCATCTGACACAAAGAATTTCTTCAATCTCTGGAGCTACCCTTTCACCATAATCCTGTTGCTTGCGCTTGGATTTTGTTTGAACTACAATGAGAAGAATAAGGAAGAACAGAAAAAAACTCTCTTCATAGTAATTGGTTTGACAATAGTTACAATGTTCCTGAGAACAGAAAATTTTTATGTTCTGGATCATAGCAGCCCATTCTGGGTGAGGGAGCCGGCAATCTATAAACTGATAGGTAATATTTCGGTAGTATCCCTTTTCCCATCAATGATATATGCAGCATGGTCTACAATACAGCGACTTCTTGATTATTTGCGCATCAAGAGCATAAGACCCAGGATAAAGGGGATTGGTATAGCGATCGTGCATTTTGGCATGATATTAATTCTTTTTGGCGCAGTGATAAGCGCAAATTTCACCCAGTCCATAGAAGGGGGCAGCATACCTCTTGCATCTAAAGGAGAAATAGTCAGTCTTGGACAAGGTGGTTACGCGGCAAAAATAATTAATTTTTCAACCGGCAGCCTGGCTGAATCTGCACCCGCAGCAGGAATCAGGATCTCTGAAATAAACAATAATCCTGCAGATTACGTAAATAATGATGTCAAAGTTACAGGTAAGATCGTAGATTTTATAAATGTTCCAACTCCCCCCACTAATACGACCTATATAAAGATAGACGATGGAACAGGAAACCTGTGGATTGCTACCCAGGCTGACCAACCGCTGAACATACAGAATGGAATTGAAATAACCGCGAATGGTTTAATGGTGGCTAATTTCAAGAGTAACACAACAGGTACGACATACGATCTTATTATTTTCACGACCCCGGATGCGATCACGCAGGCCGCTCCCTCTGGAAATTATAATGTCCAGAGCGTCCAGCTTGAAATTTACAATGGTAATAATATGATCGGCAGTGGAACTGCCCAATACCTGGACTCAAAAACCGGAAGCGGAACATTCCCAATGGTGCATAGCAGCATAACAGGAACAGATGTTTATGTAATATTCCAGGGTCTTAGCGGCGGGTCAGTCCCACTTACCCTGAAAATAATACCAGGCGTGAATTTTGCATGGGTCGGCATCATATTCTTCGCGATAGGAATAATCCTGATAATGGCGGTGAGGTCGAAATCATAAACTTTACATATTTATAAACCCTGAATAGGTGACATGACAACTCTTGACCCTTGGGGCGCCGTCAAAATAGACAATTATTCCAAACTGTTTGACGAGTTCGGTATCTCAAAGTTCGACGAACTTCTGGCAAAGATACCAAACCCTCACAGGTACATGAGACGCCATGTAATTTTCGGGCACAGGAGTTATGATTCCGTTCTTGAAGCAATGCTTTCCGGAAAACCTTTCGCTGCCATGAGCGGCTTTATGCCATCCGGAAAAGCACACCTGGGGCATAAAATGGTCATGGAAGAGATTATCTGGCACCAGCAGCAGGGCGGGGATGTGTTCCTTGCCATCGCGGACATGGAAGCGCATGCAGTGAGAGGGAAAAGCTGGAAGGAATGCAGGGAGCTTGGAATAAATGAATACATCTTGAGTGCTATTGCTCTTGGTCTTGAGCCGGGCGCGCATATTTATTTCCAGTCAAAGTTCAATCCTGTCCGAGACCTTTCGTTTGAGCTTGGTATTAGAGCTAATTTTTCAGAGCTTTCTGCCATTTACGGTTTTTCAGGCGAGACGAACGTTTCGCATATGGTGAGCGCCCTCACTCAAAGCGCAGACATCCTGCATCCCCAGTTGAAGGAATTCGGCGGTCCGAAACCGGTGGTAATTCCGGTTGGCTCTGACCAGGACCCTCATATCAGGTTGACGAGAGGACTTGCTTATAAAACAAATATGTTCTTAGTGGAAGAGCGCGCTGCAGGACACATCAGCATCAGGGGAAAGGCGGCGCCAAAAGAAGCTTTGCAAGAGATCGCAAAGCGAACAGGTGGGAAACTCTACGAAGAGCATGTGGATATTTTGATCCTAAACCTTACACTTTCAGAAGTAGAATCCATTGTGCGTGAAGTGGAATTAAAATATGGCGGCTACGCCTTCATGCCTCCAGCATCCACTTATCACAAGTTCATGACAGGCTTGCAAGGGGGCAAGATGTCAAGCAGTATCCCGGAAAGTTACATCGCACTTACAGATAAGCCTGAAGACGGGGCAAAGAAAGTAATGCGCGCAATAACAGGCGGCAGGGTCACGCTTGAAGAGCAGAAAAAGCTTGGTGGCGAACCTGATAAATGCAGCGTTTATGAGCTTCTGGTATATCATCTCCTTGAAGATGATAATGAGCTACTGGAAGTCTATAAGGACTGTGTTGGAGGAACGCGAGTCTGCGGAAATTGTAAGAAATTTACGGCTGAATTTATGAAGAATTTCTTGAAAGAGCATCAGGAGAAGAGGGAGCTTGCCAGGGACAGGTTAAATGATTTCGGTCTTAAATAGGTTCAGGCAATGCTTTGTTTGATTTCATTTACTTAAAAAGTAGCATAAATCATGGAAACCGCAACAAAATTAAGAGATTTGACAGTTGGGGAGTTTAAAACTTTAATCTCCGATACTATAAGAGAAAATATAGAAGATTTACTAGAAGATTTAACTGCTCTATCAAGTAAGGAATATTTGACCTCTATAAGAGAAGCAAGAGAGGATTACAAGCATGGCCGAGTGAAGAGTATCGAGGAAATTGATGTATACTCTTCACCCCAAGGGCATTAAAAGATATTATCACTATCGCAATTCCTCTTTTTTTCTAGGTATAAAGTACTCCTAACCCAAAGGTACAGTTGCATTGAATGCATGTGTTCCTGCAATATTCAGGGTTGCAGAGGATGGCGAGACTTGTATCGTGGTCAGCAGGAGGTACTACATTACGGTTACGCTTGAAATGTTTGAAATGCTGCCATTGGTTGCATTGACAAAAGTAGTGCCTGCAGCTAATGCAGTGAAGGTTATGGTTACGTTGCCGTTCACGTCTGTTATTCCGGATGATGCAGAGACGTTTCCTACAGTCGCATTGCTGACATTCCAGGAGACGTTAACTCCTGCCATCGGAGTGGAACCGTTCAATGCGGTTGCATTGAATGCATGTGTTCCTGTAATATTCAGGGTTGCAAAGTATGGCGAGACTAGTATCGTGGTCAGAACAGGAGGTACTGCATTTACGGTTACGCTTGAAATGTTTGAAATGCTGCCATTGGTTGCATTGACAAAAGTAGTGCCTGCATCTAATGCAGTGAAGGTTATGGTTACGTTGCCGTTCACGTCTGTTATTCCGGATGATGCAGAGACGTTTCCTACAGTCGCATTGCTGACATTCCAGAAGACGTTAACTCCTGCCATCGGAGTGGAACCGTTCAATGCGGTTGCATTGAATGCATGCGTTCCTGCAATATTCAGGGTTGCAGAGGATGGCGAAACTAGTATCGTGGTCAGTTTTGGTTTAATATATTTTATTTGTCTGTTTTGGGCATCGATAGATCCAGAAACCTCAATATTCCCTGAGCCTGTTACGAAATCTCCCAATGTTCCACTGCCAAAACCGAACAAAGTTTCAACTTCAACATAACCACTAAATGGTATAACTTGCCCATCGGTGACGGAAGTTGGGCTACTTACTCTGTTCTGATTAATATCCGCAGTCGATGCAGCCCCAATATGAACAGTATTGAATGCAGGAATATCTAATGCAGTGACACCTGCACGTGCTTCTGCAAAAGTTGAAAAAGGTATTCCATGATAATCAAAGCCTAATGTAGAATCAGATAAAGCACCAGAAAAACCCGCATTAATTTTAAAAGTAGTACTTGTAGGAATTGTCTCACCAGGGGCTAGTACCCAGTCACCTCCTGGTGGAACAAAATTTATTTTTATTGTAAAACTGCCAGAAAGAGTTTTAGAATCTGACATTGAAGTCCCAGGCGGACCTGTATTATCAACATATGCACCGCCTAAACTAGTTCCTGTTGTAGTAAATGACCAACTAAAAGGGACATACATCGTCTCGGTATCTGCTGCTGCCACACCTGCGCTACTCACCAGCAATACAAGTGCCGATATTCCAATAGCTATTCTGAGGAGATTTCCTCGCGTTCTATTAATAATCATCACTCTTCCACCACCAGATAAATATAATACATAAACGTGGTTGTATATAAAGTTTTTCGGTTTGACCCAAAGGGCATTAATTAAAAGACCTGGATGAATTAGAAAAGCAAGATCGGATTAGAATAATCAAGAAACTTAAAGAAAATGCATCCAAACCGATAAGAGATGTGCGAAAACTCGATAGTCCAAAAATAGGTACATACAGATTTAGAGTTGGCGACTTTCGGGTAGTATTTGATATTGATGGTGAAAATTTAGTTGTTTTAAGGGTTGGTCACCGGAAGACTATTTACAGGTAAAACTTTGCTCCGATAAAACTTAATAATCTAAAACATGTATTAAGCCCTCATGGCTGACAAATATGAACAGGTGCTTGAACTGGCAAAGCGCCGCGGATTTTTATGGAATTCATTTGAGCTGTACGGCGGTACGGCCGGTTTTTTTGATTACGGACCCCTTGGCGCTATGCTAAAGCGCCGCGTTGAGAATATCTGGCGAGATATATTTGTGATAAACGAAGGTTATTACGAGATTGAAGCCCCGACAATCGGCATCGAGGATATATTTATCGCATCCGGACATGTGGGCGGATTCTCAGATCCTCTCACAGAATGCCAGAAGTGCCACGAGCCTTTCAGGGCAGATCATCTTGTCAAGGATATTGTGGATAATCCCGATACCATGAGCGCAGAACAACTGACAGAAGTTATCGGCAAGAACAATATCAAATGCCCTGAATGCGGCGGCAGACTTGGCGATGCATATGAGTTCAATCTCATGTTCAAAACAGCAATAGGACCGGGCGGAAAGCGGGCAGGATACCTGCGCCCTGAGACCGCGCAGGGAATGTTCGTGGATTTCCCGCGCCTGGTCAAATTCTACCGCGACCATTTGCCCTTTGGCGCCACTCAGATAGGAAAAGCCTACCGCAATGAGATCTCACCGCGCCAGGGCGTGATACGTCTTCGTGAGTTCACACAGGCAGAGGCAGAGATCTTCATCGACCCGCGGGATAAGACACATCCAAAATTCAAGGAGGTCGCTGATATCGTCCTGAACCTGTTTTCGCAGGAAGGACAGGTTTCAGGAGAAATGAAAAAAATGACATTGGGTGAAGCCGTAAAGAATGGCATTATTGCCCACGAATTCCTTGCATATTGTCTTGCCAGGACATACCAGTTCCTCGTCCGCGTCGGGGTTTCTTCTGAAAAAATGAGATTCAGGCAGCACATGAAAGATGAGATGGCTCACTATGCCGCAGATTGCTGGGATGCTGAGATCTTAAGTGACAGGTTCGGGTGGGTCGAAGTCGTCGGCATCGCTGACAGGACTGATTTTGACCTGAAAGCCCATGCAAAACAGAGCCAGAAAGATTTGAGTATATATGTTTCATACGATACTCCCAAAAAAGTTGAAAAATTCGTGGTCAAACCTGATATGGGGATACTCGGCCCGAAGTTCAAGGGAAAAGCAGGAAAAGTCGCAAATGCCCTGAAGTCTTTAACATCCGAACAACTTTCAGGGGATGTCATTCAATTGACCATCGATGGCGAAAAGATCGAAATAAATAAAGATTCCGTTAAATTTGAGACCGTGACAGAAGAAGTCCATGGCGAGAACATAATACCGCACGTCATCGAACCGTCGTTCGGTATTGACAGGATCACATATTCACTGCTTGAACACTCATATTTCGAAGAAGACGCAAAAGAAAAAGTGGAGGATGCAGAAGAAGGCGAGGAAGAAAAACGCATCGTCTTGCGCCTTCCCCCGGAAGTAGCTCCAGTCCAGGCTGCGGTGTTTCCTCTTCTTTCACGCGATGAATTGATAAAACCTGGGACGGAGATCGTCGATAAACTTAGAAAAGCAGGCATCCTCGTCGCATTTGATGATTCGGGAACTATCGGCAGGCGTTACCGGAGAAACGATGAAATCGGGACTCCTTATTCCATAACCATCGATTACCAGACGATCAGTGACGGCACTGTCACGATCAGGGACAGGGATACGATGAAACAGGTACGGGCAAAAGTAAGTGATATTGCTGACAATATTTATGATATGCTACATAAACCGCATCATATTTTTGAGTAAACAGCCCAACCATAAAGGGCTTGGGCGTTCCGCTGCGTTGTCCTCTATCGCGATGTGCTGTTGTCTGGGGGCTTTAAATCGCCCAGGAGATATTACCCAGCCAATTCCGTTTGGAGGAATATAGTCGCTGGTTACAAGGGGCACGATTCATCTCAGCACTCCAAGGGCTGAGGGTTCTCTGCCCCTTGACCCCTGCTTCTAAACTCAAATCTATAGATTTTTATAAAAAACACAACTTTATGGAAGTTGGGGGGGTCTTTACGAGCAATATTATTCATGATGAGAATAGGTATCGAAGAGAGTTCATGGAAGGGTTCAAAAGTCGAAATATCCTGGCCATAATTCAATTTGAGCGCCTAAAGACCAATTAATTCATTTTTATTGAATGTAAAAAACCCATCAACTTCCACATTTTGGGGCAGTTCCCCGAATGCAGACTTGAGGATCAGATCAGCAATTTGCGCTTTCATGACCCTTGTTATCCCGATCAGGGATGTTGTGGGTCTTGGATTTATATCCACAACATACGGCTTATCCGCAAGAACAATATCCACACCCGCATAACCGCGGCATCCCAGGATTTTTGTGGTTTTTTTTGCGATATCAGCGATCTCCTCTTCCCGGTCACTTAGATACGGCACCATGCCGCCTTCGTAAGATATTTTATCACCTATGTTAATCAATTGCCTGTTAACCGTGAGGAGAAGCTGGGTTTTTCCTGTAATTATACTCGCGCTAAGATGCTCCCCGTCAATAAATTCAGTCGCAATAAAACCGTCCTTCAAAATCCCTTTTTTACTTCTATGGATTCCTTCGGATGCACATCCAAATCTGGGTTTGATCACAAAATCATCATCGTATTCCCCCTTTCCAATTGTCCGCGGGACAGGGATATTCTCCGTTGCAAGCTTGCGAGTGCTTTCGAGCTTATCAGCACAGAGGCGCACGGAATCTGAAGGGCATCCAAGGTTTGTTGTATTTTCTTCTATTATCTCTGTAAGGTCGCCAAGCAACTCATCAGGAGCAATTACAAGTCCTGCATCACACTTTTTTGATAGTGACGCCAGTGTTTCCTCAAATCTCCCAGTTTCCACAGCCTTTCCTGAGTCAATTATCGTGCCGGCTGATGGATATAATACCTCATGACCGCAAGCAGCAAAACTTCTGATAAGTGTGCCAAGCATTGCCCGGCCTTCAAGCATGTATTCATCAATGCCTGCACCGACAGCGTATTCTGCAACCAGTATTTTCATATGACCGCTAATTGAACTTATCAGTTAATAGAAAAATAGTACATAGAAAACGGGATTGTGCGGATAACGCTTCGCATAGATCCGTGAAAATCCGCGTCATCCGTGTTCTATTCAAACTGAATCTGGGAAACATGCGAAATTAAAATATGTAAATAAACTACCAGCCTCTTGACTGCAGTACTTCTTTCTCGCTCAAGCTCCTGATATCTATCCCTTTCATCGCCCCTCCAAGTCCTTTTGATATCTCGGCAAGAGCTTTTGGATTATCATAATTATTAACAGCTTCAACTATGGCATTTGCCATCTTTTCAGGGTTTTGCGCTTTAAATATCCCTGAGCCCACGAAAACCCCGTCCGCTCCGAGGCGCATCATCAAAGCCGCATCAGCCGGAGTTGCAATGCCACCTGCTGCAAAGTTCACGACCGGAATCCTTTCAAGTCTTGCTGTTTCTATTACAAGTTCGATCGGAGCTTCTATCTTTCGCGCCACCTGGATCAATTCCTCCGAGCTTTTCCCTTTCAGCTCCCGGATCGCACTCATGATCGTGCGCATATGCCTCACAGCTTCTTTTACGTCGCCCGTTCCGGCTTCGCCTTTTGTGCGTATCATTGCTGCGCCTTCATTTATCCTTCTTAATGCCTCTCCAAGATCGCGCGCGCCGCAAACAAAAGGAATTGTGAATTTTGTTTTATCGATGTGGAACATCTCATCGGCCGGAGTGAGCACTTCGGACTCATCCACCATGTCAACACCGAGCGCCTCAAGAATCTCAGCCTCTACAAAATGACCTATCCTTGCTTTGGCCATGACAGGTATGGTAACGGCCTCTATTATCGCGGAAATAACCTCTGGATCAGACATTCTTGCAACTCCGCCTGCTTTCCTGATATCGGCAGGCACCTGGTAGAGCGCCATCACTGATACAGCGCCTGCACGTTCTGCGATCTGTGCTTCTTCAGGTGTTGTAACATCCATTATTACGCCGCCTTTTTGCATTTTTGCAAAGCCGCGTTTTAACAATTCAGTGCCATGTCTAAGATTTTCAAGCTGCATAATGTCTTACCTTCTTAATGATATAAGATATACTTTGCGCCATTTTTAGATTCCCAGCAGCGTTTCCATGATCGGAACTATGGCCGCTCCTGAAAGAACATTTTTTAAAACGATCCAGTCAACTCTTTCAAGTCTAAACCCGATCATACTACCGTACCCAAGCCTGATGTGTTAACATCGCACTCGTTTGCCTTGCATGCAGGATAAATTTGTGTCATATGCTTTAATCTCTTAAATGGGGAGAAGTCTGCCAATTATTGATGAAATGCTTGCGATAAACGCAAATAAATGTCTTTATTCTCACAACTCTTTTTTATATCTTCTAAAATTTTCACGAAATAATTTTCCTCCCCGGAAAAAATAGTTTCATACTTCTCGCTCAAATGAGGATAGAACTCCTTAACAAATCCCGAAATGCTATCCCTGACACCTTCTTTCATCCTTAATTTATCCACAAGCACATAACCCGGTTTCACCATTGATATAGAATCGATCAACGCTTCAACATCTGTGAGATATGGCATCACGGGCCCCATGAAAACCCATGTATTTATCCCGTTATTTGAAAGCTCAGAAAGCGCATGAAGCCTTTCTTCAACACTTGAGGCGCCCGGTTCAAGTTTTTCCCTTAATCTATCATCATGTGTAGTCAGGGTTATGCCAACTTCCAGGTTCGAGAACTTTTTCAAAAGATCAATATCCCTCAGCACAAGCGAAGATTTCGTCTGTATGCATACCGGAAAATCATGCGTTAACAGCAGCTCAAGACACCGCCGCGTTATCTCATATTTCTTTTCAGCCGGCTGGTACGGGTCTGTAACTGTTCCAAGCCCCACGATGCCTTTTTTCTTTACATGTAGTTCTTTTGAAAGGATGCGCGGCAGGTTTACTTTTGCCTCAACGAGATCACCCCATTTTCCTTTGTCCCAGTGGATCACAGAAGGTGCATAACAATAGACACAGGCATGTTGGCATCCCCTGTATGGATTGAGGGCATAATCAAGACCGGGAAGTTTTGAGGGTGAAAGAGCGGTTTTTACTAATATTTCTTTTATCATGATATCAAAACCTGTATCGATCACTGTTTTTATTTTCCAAAGAAATCCCCAAGCCCTCGCTGGAACAATGTTTCCTTCAAAACCGTACTTTCCTTGATCCAGCGTGATCTTGGAATAACAAGTCTTGTGGAAATATATGCGAAAGCCTCATCAAGCGATGAGAATTTATTTGCCGGCGCCAAAAGTGCAGCCCTCACATTCTCCCTGACGTTCCACACGCCAACAGGCATTATATATCCGGGATGGGCTTCCCTCAAGATAACAACGCGCGCCTGCCTTTTTTCCCTGACAAGATATTCATTCACTGCCAGTCTTGCCGCATAATAACAGCCTCCGATCTCTGCATACGTTGTCCTGCCATCATAACCCTCGGAGGAGGACATTATCGCTACATCTTTCCCGAACGGGTTCCAAACTGTATTAGGATACCATGCCTCTATGAGTTCATAGCTCCATGCGCGTGGCATCATCAGGACTACGAACCTGTTGTCAAGCTGCCAGGACTCAAAAACAAGAAATTCATTAATAATGGGAAAATCCTTCATTTTTTCCATAAGTTCTGCCCCGATCATGCTGTCAACAGCGGTTATGCTCCACCTGGTAGGGACAAAACGGCGCGCATGCCCTTCCCCGAATGATCCTACGGAGAAGGCTTTCTGGATGCTTGAAACTAGAGTGTCCTTTTTGTAAAGTTCAAGCACTGCATCCTTTGCTTTCAAATCGGTATCGTTATGCGCCTTCTCCATCCTGTGATCGAACTTTGTATTTCCCACATTGATCTTCTTAAGGGGCGCAGTAGGGCCAAACGGCTGTACCTCATCATCAAGGACGAGCCTTGCATGGGGTTTTTTCAAGAACTCAGCTTCAACGTCAACCGGGGATGCGCAAAGTGCCATTTCACGCGTGGCTTCTATTATCTTGTTGCTGTCAAGGTCTCTTATATGAACAAGATGTTTTCCACGGACAAGCTGCGAACGGAAATCCACGATATCATCGATGCTTTTTCCGATCCACATTTCAGGTGTATCAAGAAGAGTCGTATCTCCATAAGTTGGCGGGATGAGAGGCCCAATTGAAACATATGGATACCCTATCCTTCCCACGAAAACGCCCGGCGGGGAAGAACCGTCAATATTCAGGCTGTCCGTCAGGGGTTTGACCTTTACGTTAGAATAGAATTTGACAAGTACAGGACACCTCTGCTTGCCGCATAGTAATTTTGAACCACGGCAGAGGATGCATAGAGCATCGCTTTTTCCGCTGAATAGCGAATCCGGGCTTTCCATATATTAGTTGATGATATAAAGGGATATAAAATAAATGCAACAGCTTGGTTGCAGTTTCAGAAAAAAAAATCAGTATTATCTCCTTTTTCTAATAGAAAGTAACTCTCCAAGACTTTTGCCGATCCCATAATAACCGGAACCATCCGGAGCGAATATGATCGGTTTTATTTTTTCAATATCAATGAGCTGATTTTCCTTCAGTACAAGTTCATCTGCCTTGACATCCATGATCTCTCCGATAAACTGCGTATGCAGCCCTATTTCAATGGTGTGTATCAGTTTGCATTCCAAAACGAGAGGAAATTCCTTTATATAGGGGGCATCCACAAGATCGCTATTGACGCTGGTAAGCCCGGTTTCTCTGAATTTGTCCACATTTCTTCCTGAAACGGTACCAAAATAATCTGCTTCCTTCACGTACTTTTCAGAAGGAACATTTACAGTGAAAGCTTTCTTTTCCACAATATTTCCATACGAATATGTCGCTTTCCGAAGAGAGATCGCAACACATGGCGGTTGGGAGCAACATACCCCACCCCATGCTATTGTGGCTGCGTTCGGTTTTCTTTCTTTGTCATACGTTCCTATAACCCATACAGGGATAGGATAAATAATAGTTTTAGCACCTAATGACTTTTTCATAATTTCCTCCTTATGGTAGTTCTGGTTTACATCTATTTTAACATTCGGTACCAGTTGTTCCGATGATACTCCCATAATAAGAATATTGAAGATGATGAATTTCAAGATAGAAAGAGATTTTAACAGGTAGGGGATAATACAAATATGGAGGTAAAAAAAGCAATGATTTTCATGTGCAGCACATACGTACCTTTTGAAATAAAACCGGAAGAACTTGCAGCTAAGGGAAGGGAATATGGAATGTTCTGGTGCATCTCATGCAAAAAGACCTTCTTGAAGAAAGGTGCAACTGAATGCCCGATCTGTGGTTCTACAAACATAAAGCCAAGGGCGCCGTAACAAAAACTTGTGCAAGTGAATATTCTATAGATAGCGCTTGTCCTAATAGAAGTCCTCATAACATAGGGTAGGTCTTAAGGCTGAATATATTCAATAATGGATGATAATTATGAGAAAAGAGAGTATTGAACAGGGGCAAAGTGATGAAGTCGAACAAATCGAGATGAAAATTGTTAAGCTTTCAAGAATTGCTACAAATCCAGAGGTTGTGCTACACGGTGAAAACAATAAGCAGATAATGGCAACCCTGCGCAGTACAAAAGGTTTTGTGGATAAAAGGGATTTTCGCCCGGCAGAACTGAATAACCTCTTTGAAGGCAGAATTAATTCAATAACTCCAATACAACCTTTCATCGCTTATCCGGTAATTAATAAAAGTACTGGTTTATGTTATTTAATAACATTTGAAAAATTGATCCCGACAACCCCGGAGTTCATTGATGCACAGGCTTATGGAAGACCGTATGCGATACCTTCCGTGATAAAGTTCGGCCTGGGAACGTATAAGATAAAGACAAAAAATGACCTGGCAATTTCGGTTGATCTGGGTAATTTTAGTAATAATAGTGCGATCAGGTTTAAGGGATTAAAAATTGACCGAACTTTCAGTCACTCAGCAAAACCGGTCCATAATCTCATAAAAATACTCAGGGATATAATAGAACTTGATGCTCAAAATGATTTTAAAACACCAGAAGAACTTTTGGAGGTTTTGAGTCATAGAATTTAATCCCATATTATGCGCAGTTCGCATTTTGCCCAACCTCCCATTTTACTATTGTGCACGTTGTCCGGTGCAATTGTTAAATTGGCTCTCTATCCGATATAACTAGACACTGCCGCAGGGCTCTCCGTTCATTTCCCATCCTCTCATGACTTATACGAAAAGGCACCCGTCCGTTGCACCTTAAGCGCAAAACTGTTGCGTTCGTCCGGCGTGTTTGTTGTATGGTTTTTGTTTCTTTTATGAATGCTCCAATTGTTTGATTTTTCCCAACGTTGTTTATGGATTTCTCATCGTACAAATCTGTGAAAATCTGCGCAATCTGTGGATGAAATTTCAGATGATAATCCGCAGATTTCACAGATTAGCGCAGATATTCAGGATAATTCCTTCTTCTTCTCCATAACGGCTCCGAAAAATCCATCTGTGTTATGTATGTGCGGCATGGACGTGAAAAAACCGGCCTCATCCATGAATTTGCCGAAAATATCCGCATTAATCGAAACTGCCGGAACTTTTAGAAAATCATCATTTTTATTCAGGAAACCATAGACGACATCTTCATTTTCATCCCTGCTTATCGTGCATGTGACATAGACCAGTCGACCTCCGGGTTTTACAAGCCTGCTGTACTCACTTATTATTTCTTTTTGTTTCGCAGCCAGCTGTTTTATATCATTGATGGTCAAATGCCATTTTGAATCCGGGTTCCTTCTGAAAACTCCCATGCCAGAGCATGGCGCATCTATGAGAACACAATCTGCCATTTCATTGTATTCATTTAACTCATCCCTGGTTACGGTTTTGATATTGAATGCACCGGCTCTTGTCGCTCTTCTTCGAAGGTTTAAAAGTTTTGCAGGTGACAGGTCAGAAGCCAAAACTATTCCCCGGTTTTTCATCAGTCCTGAAAGGAACAGGGATTTTCCACCATTGCCTGCACATGCATCGATGACAAGTTCACCCGGCTTTGCTCCTGTGAGCATTGAAACAAGCTGGCTTCCCTCATCCTGCACCTCAAAAAGGCCATTCGCGAAGGAATCGGTTTTGAATATGCCTTCTTTTTTATCAGTGACAAGACCAAACCCCGAAAACTCAGTCATCGAAGAAGCATAACCCTCCACCTCAAGCGCTTTTTTCAGCAATTCGCGGTCAGACTTCAATGGATTCACTCTTATCGTTAATGGCGGCTCAATATTATTGGTACAGCAGAGCGCTTCGACTTCTTCGATTGACTGCAACTCTGTGAGCCATTTTTCTACGATCCAGCGCGGATGTGAGTGATATACGCAGATATATTCGATCGGAACTTTATCCTTATCTGGAAAAACGACATTATCCTTGTTTCTCAATACAGCTTCAACTGTTCGTTTTACAAATCCGCCCAGCTTTTTATCATTTGCCGACATCGCCACTGCATTGTTAATTATTCCTGCCGCGGATACATCCATAAAACCTGCCTGGTATGTGCAAATCCTGATAGAATTGAGAATATCCGGGTTAAGATTTGATATCCTGGCGCTTGATGCATGTTCGATTATGTGATCGATCCTTGCAAGATGTCGCAAAATTCCATAGACAAGTTCAACCAAAACTCGTTTTTCATCTGATGAGAAATTTTCTTTTCTGAAAAGCTCCCCAATAAGGAGGTCAGGATATTTCTTACCTGTAAGTATTAAATTCAGGAGTGAAAGAACAGATGTATAAGTCCTTTGCCTGATAAAAACATTACTCTTTTTCAAATATGATCATACCAGTCTTAAGGCAGTTTGCCTCTTCTTGTGTAAGTTCCCTGTGTGTTGCTTTTTCAGAAATAATGGCGCTGTTGCCCAAAGGGTCTTCAATAATGACAGTGATCCCGAATTCTCCGGCTTTGATCTTCTCGATCGTCAAAAGTAGTTCCTTGGCACGCTGTGTTTTGTCGTCCTCGTTCCATCTTACCACCATCTCAAGGATATTCGCGACCCTGTCAAGAACACCTTCAATATTTGAAATAAAAGACTCAGAAGCAGGTCCTGGCTCCATATCGACACCAAGTTCAGGAATCCTTATTGTTCCTGAAGTTGACCGTACCACGCGGGCATCAATATCATCTTGTGTCCTTATCGCCATTTCATAATGCACAGGTTTGTGCTGCGCCATGATCAGGGTGTCAGAATACCTGAAACCGCATTCACACATTGAAGTAATATGCATTACTTCGCCAAAAAAAGGAATATTATCCTGTACCCAGTTAGTTACAGCTTCCTTGCCGCAAAGAGGGCAAATGCTTTTTGTTACTGTTAAGATGTGACTTGATTCAGAATTCACTTTAATTTTTGTCTATCTATGCGCATGCCGCGCGGGGTCACGATAACCTGGTCTTCTTTGATCATTGCGATGTCTCCGTGGACATCATTAACAACCTGTTTTAAGTCTTTTATCGCCCTGTCAAAGATCAATTTGTCTTTTTTTGCCGGCGAGACATCTATCATCAGGATATTGCCTTCATAAATTTGTTTTTTTAATTCAGGCATCA
>JAPZAP010000100.1 GCA_027460585.1 Candidatus Methanoperedens sp.
CGAGCTACTGAACCCACATTGCCGCTGTAAATGGG
The DNA here is from genome assembly GCA_027460585.1 of Candidatus Methanoperedens sp. GTDB lineage: Archaea > Halobacteriota > Methanosarcinia > Methanosarcinales > Methanoperedenaceae > Methanoperedens. The sequence goes on from JAPZAP010000100.1 coordinate 36, forward strand.
CTCAACAAGGACTATTCTAAAGGTAAGCATGGATTTCATTGAAATATAATTTAAATTTCCAGATAACCTATCCAAATAGTAAAAGCTATTAAAAAGCTATTCGTTAATAGCCATATGGGCGAAAAGAAACAGTTGAATGTGAGAATACCCCTTGAACTGCAAGAAAAAATAGAAAACGATGGCAGACCCAAAGTCGAAATAGTTATTGAAGCTCTTGAACTTTATTTTGCTAGCAAGAAGCAGCATAATGATAGCAGCAATGATACATCGGCAAATAATAATGCTAGCCAAAGTGATAGCAATACCACTCAAAATGATAGCAGTATTAGCAATAATGATAGCAAGATTAGCCATGATGAGAGCAATATTAACAAAATCGAACAACAGGATAGCAACGAAGTATTGAGAATGAAAACGGAGATCGAATTCTTAAGAGCAAAGATCGACGACCTGCTAAAGCTGTTACATCAGGAACAGGTGCTTCATATACAGACCCAGCGAATGTTAACTGCGCCGCAGCCTGTTCAAAAAAAATGGTGGCAGTTCTGGAAATAAACAACGAACTAATACGAACTGAAACGAACTCGGTAGCATGAGTTCGTATGGAGTTAGTCGGAGTTCGCTGTTAATTCTTTTCATACCAGTCTGCAAATAACGCAAAGCATAGCTGCAATTATCTTTGCTAATCTTTGAGGTGAAATTACTATATTACCAGCCTTACATTTCCTCAATCTTCTTTATGCTCATGAGGGGATATTCCTTTTCTTCATGATAACACATTTCCACATGCGCGATAACATTTTTATATAACACCTGAAGGCTTATGTGAAGCATACGCCCTTCAAGTTCACAATATCCGAATCCAGGATTCTGTTTTTTCTCCACCATTTCACGATCGATGGTGACACCAATGCTTCGTACAAATGGCTGGACGCCGATACTTTCTTCGATCACTCTTGAGAGACCATCGATCATATCAACATTGATCGGCGTGCCAACGAACTGGTGATACAATGCGCCAAGCTTTATACCGGCTTCAAAAACGGCCCTGTCGCGGTTATTGATCTCTGTCATATATTTTTCCTCCAGATCGGGCTTAAAACGTATGCCATGATCAATATAAAAAGGAGTAATGTACCTTTTTTCAATAGGTCAGGGTAATCAAGATAATAAGCGATAATATCAAAAACAAGGACTATTACTATTGGTGCAAGGACTATGGGTTTCTTGATCTTTGGATAGCTTATTGTGCTAACCATCAATAGGGATAGGATTAGAAGAAGAGCCGGGAAAAAAAACTCAAAATATAGAACAAAATCTTTCATAATGAGAAACAGCGCAACAATAAAGCCCCCGGCAGTTATTGGAATACCTTCAAATCCATCCTTTTTCCCTGAAACATTGAACCTGGCCAGGCGCAATATGCCGCAAACTAGGAAAAGACCTGGAAAAACTCCCATCCAATTATTCATGCTATCAAGTGAAACAAAAGCAACAACGGCTGGAGCCACTCCAAATGATATGACATCTGCCAGAGAATCAAGGTTGGCTCCCAGGACGCCGGTTCCTGTATATCTCGCCACTGCACCATCTGCCCCGTCAGCTATCACAGCAAGAAGGATCAACACCAGGGCGCTTTCGATTTTTCCATTTAATGTCATTAATATCGAGGCAAATCCCAGTAGGGCATTGACAAGCGTTATAATATCAGCCGGTTTTATGATTTTTAAAATATTTTGTCCCATGTTTATTTCCCTTGTTTTATTTACAGAATTTATCCTTCTTAACGGCAATAATAGTCTCCCCTGCTTTAATAGAATCATTCAGCTTGACTGTGAAAACATATCCCTCTGGCATCGTGACATCAACGCGTGAGCCAAAACGGATCATACCGATGCGTTCGCCCCTTTTTAATTGGGTACCTTCGCTTATATACGATACGATACGCCTTGTAAGGACACCTGCAATCTGCGTCAATTCAAGGTTCCCTGAAGCTGTTTTCATTATGACATGGTTTCTTTCATTTACCTCAGAATCCTTGTTGAACGCTGGCATATATCCACCTGGTTTATAATCAACATGAGTAACCGTTCCAGAAAGAGGCGCGCGGTTCACATGGACATTATGGATATTCATGAAAATACAGATCGTCCTGTGCTGCAATGAGATCACTTTTCCATCAGCAGGTGAAACTGCATCATCTTCATCCCCGGTTGGCGTTCGTTTCGGATCTCGAAAGAAAATGATGAAAAAAATGGTCAGTGAGGCTGCGATGATAAATAATAGAAACAGGATCGATGATAACAGGAACGAGTCCGACAGATAGTTAAAACCGAACCATGCCAAAACAGCAAAGAACGCCATCCCCAATATCCATGAAAGCGAACCTTTAGCCAGCATTCTTGAAAATACCCCCTACAAGATTAAGGAGCCCATCGATCATATCAATTATCTCTGGAAGTATCTTAAGAACGGCATAAGCTATAAAGAATAATGCTATCATCGAACCTATTTTTGCTATCACTGTATGTGCGATATAAAAACTCATTTCAGGATCGCCAAACCATGTCATTCCATATGCATCAACTACAAAAACATTCCTGATCAAGTTCAAACCGTATATGACCGGAACGGAAATAATGAATGCTGATGCAAGCTTCTTAAACGGCGCATTTACACTTGCTATTATCCCCACGAACAATGCTATGCTTTCAATAGCAGTACACGCAAGAATTATTTCAACTTTATAACCATTAACTGCTATCAGGTTCCAATCAAGCCTTGAGATAGTTATCCCAAGAATAGAGCCTAACCAGACAGTCTGGTCTGTTACAGTAGTGATTATCCAGGAATTCATCGAAGGGATCTCAGAGAAAATAAAATATGATAATCCTGCGATCGAGGAAGCGGTGGTCAACATTGCGATCGAAGTGAGCGTGTTTATTCCTTTTATATTTCTAAAAAGGATCTTGTCCTTCTTTATTAATATATATCCCAGATAACAACTGAACACGGCTGCAAATATTGTCAAAAATAAATTCACATAATCTTCAAGTTCATAATAATGCTGCCATTGAAGCATCCAGTGACCGGTGAAAACCACCCATCCCAGCCCTGCTATTGTTAATCGGATATTTTTATTCTGAGGAATAAGCGAAGATATGATAAGCAATCCAAGAGCTACCCATATGATATTTTCAATCATGTTTGCACCCGATCCAAATTATAATTCATATTTTTACTATTTCCTATATCATTTTTTATATATCTATATCAATTTTTTGATCAATGAAAGTATATATTTTGTTTTGTTTTTCTCACTTTCGTGTGTCAGAATATCCTCTACAACCTTATTAAATATCTCATTATCCCTTATTTCCCGCACGAACGCTTCAAGAACTATATCAC
>JAPZAP010000101.1 GCA_027460585.1 Candidatus Methanoperedens sp.
CGGTGCAACAAACGTATTCTCAATTGCATCAGATGAAGGCTGCATAGGCGAATGCAGAGGCGCAAACTACCCCAACTACGCAATGAACGTAGGTCACCAGGGTGGATACACCTCAGTAGTAGCAGCAGCTCACGCTGGCAAAGATGCGTTCTGCGTCAACCCGTTAGTCAAGACATGCTTCGCAGATGACTTGATCAACTTTGACTTCTCGGATCCAAGAGGAGCATTCGGCAAGGCAGCTCTCAGAGAGTGGGACCGCTGTGCCGGAGAGAGAGCATTCGTTATCCCAGCAAAGTAAACACTTGTAAAGTAGGCTAAATGCCTACTTTCTCTATTTTTTTGGGATACGGAAATTAAATGGAAAAATTTATAACTTAGTTTGAGATTTATGGTGATGTGATTTAAAATGGCAGAAGAAAAAGTAAGAACACCCAAAGTACCTGGCGAAGTGAAATGCGCGTATTGTGATGGGACTGGTAAACAAGCGAACATAACATGCATAGTTTGCGGCGGAAAAGGAAAAGTAAACGTTGTAGACTCAACACGGAAATGCCAGTGGTGCAAGGGAAGAGGATTTTTAATGCAGGGCATACCATGCACGAATTGCGGCGGAACAGGAGCCACAAGACCTGTTGGCAAAGAGCGACTGTTTTAAGATTATAGATTTCAGGGGTATTATTCCCCTGTATCTTTATCAAATTCTATTAATAAAGATTTTTTTTGAAAAAATGATTTATCTTTTATATTTGTATTTAGCACTTAATTTTTCATAAATATAATCGTGTGCATTGTTTACCGAATCAAGTTCACCTCGTAATACGAGAAGATTATCCGTTTCTACATCTACTGTTTTAACTGCACATTTGCGCGTTACGAGCTCCAGATTGAATTTTTCCTGTACTTCCATAATCATTTTCTGGGGCACTCCGGGAGGCAGGACAAGGTCAAATAATCCTTCCAATGCTTGCTCATCTTCACTTTTTACGGTCTCATCTTCCTCAACAAATTCATCGCCAATATTTTTTTTATCATTATCATTCATAGGAATCAGTTAACTTCAATCATTATCAACTGAAATAAAGTTTGTGGTGAACAATTAATGAAAAATCTGTGTTAATCTGAGAAATCTGCGGATTATCATCTGATATTTCATCCACAGATTGCGCATTTGTGCAGAGAGATAATTGCTGAGTAGCACTAATCTTAGTCTCCGTCGAAACTGTTTTATCCTAATTATTCATATTCACCTAAAAAAATCATGTTCACAAAATTAATCTTCCCACCGCAATGGATTCCAACGCAGCCATATCTTAGTCTTCCTTCCCTGACAGCATTTTTAAAAGCGAATAAATGTGATGTGGAACAAATTGATATCAATGTATCTTTTTATGATAATCTCCTTAGCAAAAAAGGGCTTCAAGATTACTATGATAAAGCGAAACAGAAATTCCAGGAACTTGATAGCCTGAAGGAATTATCTCCCCGGCTCCAAAAACAATATGCAGCTTTGAGTAGTTCAATACTTTTTGGGGATTACGTCATAGACAATGTAAATGACGCTAAAAAAATCCTGAAAAGCAAAGAAGAATTCTATGACATAGAGAAACTATTCAACGCATTCAAAACTCTTGAGCTGGGTCTTAAACTTGCATCTTCTGCTTATTATCCATCCAACCTGACATTTCATTCTTATGATATGCTTTATTCCTGCCGTTCAAGCAAAGCAGTCCTTGAAGCTATTAAGGACAGGAAAGAAAACCTGTTAATTGAATACTTTGAAAAATACACGCTTCCCGAAGTACTTCGAGGAAACCCCGGATTAATAGGCATTTCAATAATCAATATAAGCCAGTTGATACCGGGATTAACACTTGCGGCTCTTATCAAAAAAGCGTCCCCTGACATTCATGTCAACATCGGTGGAAGTGTTTTCACACGACTTATCAATGAAATAAGTACGAACATAGAGCTATTCTCTGTTTTTGACAGTGTGATAGTGCATGAAGGGGAAACTGCCATTTTAAACCTCATAAGTCATCTGGAAAACAAATTTGAAATCCGCGATATTCCCAATTTAATCTATAAAGATGGCTCAGAAATAAAGGTCAACAGGCTCAGTTCAGTCGGGGAAGACATAAACTCGCTGCCAACTCCATGCTTTGATGGTCTTCCACTTGACAAGTACCTGTCGCCTGAACTTGTTATCCCGATACTTTCATCGCGCGGATGCTACTGGAACCGCTGCACTTTTTGCGACCATGGTTATGGTTATTCCGGAAGATACAGGCCAAGGGACGTTGACCTTCTTTTTAACGATATCAGGACCTTGAAGGACAAATATAATACAAGATATTTCACGTTCCAGGATGAAGGCCTGGCTCCAAAAATGATGGGAGTATTATCCGATAAATTAATTGGAACAAAAATGGATATTTCCTGGCTTGCTGATTCAAGATTTGAGTCATCCTTTTCCAGCGAGGTTGGAAAAAAACTATCACTTGCGGGATGCAAGATGCTTTATTTTGGGCTTGAATCGGCAAACGATAGAGTTCTTAAATGTATGGATAAAGGGATAGAGACAGAAAATGTGCTAAAGATATGCAAGCATTGCAATGATGCAGGGATATGGTCGCATCTTTTCCTTATATTCGGGTTTCCAACTGAAACTCAAAAAGAAGCACGGGAAACCATGGATTTCATCCTTTCGAATAATGACAGGATACGTTCCATGTCATTCGGGAGTTTCCAGCTCACCAGGCATTCGAAAGTGTATGAAAATCCATCTTCTTTCCATGTATCCAAAATTTTCCATGATAATGAAATAGATCTTTCCTTATGGTATGATTGCGAAGTTTCAGAGGGTTTATCGAAAAAAGAGACTGATGGAATGATTCAGGAGTTCTATGGTAAACTGGCGCATAAATACTTGGATCTGCCTATCTGGAGTAATCTTGACCGGGAGCACCTTTTCCTGTATATTGCCCATTACAAGAGATCCGTTAACAAAGTTGCAGACCTTTCTATGCTTATAAAGAACATACAGAACAGGAAAAAGACCGCGAAAAGATCCATAAAAATAAATGATTTCCACCCGATCCTGAATAAAGGGATATTTATCGGGACTTTCAATTTTAACCTGGCGCAGATAATCCAGTCTGGTCTTTCAGGGAAGATGGCAGGAACAATCCAGAAAGAAAAAGTGAATGTGCTATTTGATATCGACAATAACCGGATATTTACCATCTCTGAACTTGCAAAGGATATTATTAGCAAAAGTAATGGTGAATCAAATCTATCCGAAATAATGGATTTTATAAAAGAAAAATATAAAATCCCGTACAATGATGCAAAATCTAAATGTGAAAGTTTCCTTAATGGGTTAATAGAAAAAAATATTGTCTCAATAAAATAACAGATTTTTTAATAATCCGTGTTATCAGTGAAATCCGTGTCTTGAATATATTGCCTTCCTATTTCTCTCCAATTCAACCGGTACATGCAGCGTGAATGTGCTGCCTTTACCATATTCGCTCTTGACATCCACATCTCCACCCAGGAAATCTGTTGCAAGTTTCTTTACAAGGTATAACCCAAGCCCGGTGCCTGATGTTTTTGAAGTCAGAGGTGACTGCAATCGAACAAATGGGCCAAAGAGTTTTGGAATATCCTCGGACTTTATTCCAATACCAGTATCGATAACTGATATTTCAACATTATTATCAATAAGTTTCGCAATTATCTCCACGCTTCCCTTTTCTGTATATTTGATAGCATTGCCAAGCAGGTTCATAAAACACTGGAGTAAACGTCTGCGATCGGATTTCATTAAAATGTCTCCAACATTGACTTTCAGTTCAAGCTTTTTCTCCTTGAGAATTATATTGAGTAAAGAGAATGCTTCTTCCACAACTTCCCCCAGGTTGAACTCTGAAACCTCGACATTTTTCCTGCCAGCTTCCATTTGGGATAAGTCTATAATGTCATTTATGAGCGCAAGAAGATGTTTTCCTGAGGAGTGAACTATCCCAAGCTGCTCTTTCTGCTCAGGATTTAATTCCCCCGAAATGCCATCAAGCATAAGGCTTGTAAAGCCTATGATAGAATTGAGGGGAGTTCTCAATTCATGAGAAGTGCTTGCCAAGAACATGGATTTCATCTGGTCTAGTTTTCGCGTCGCTTCTGCCTCTGCCCGTGCTTCGTGTTCACGTGCCAGAAGCTGCATTCGTTCTTTTTCAGCTCGTTTGCGCTCGGTGATGTCGCGACTGATGCCCACCAGGGTTTCGATGTTTCCGTTCGGAGTATATTCAGGATATACTCTCCATTCAAGACTCAGTGTTGCTCCAGAAGCATCTTCCCATTCAAACACTTCGACTTGCGGCTGACCTGTTTCAAAAACCTTATCTATCGCTTTTTCCCATCTGTAGCTTAAAAGCGGATCAAAACCCAGTTCCTGGTGAGTCTTGCCAATGAATTCCCTGGCAGTCATATTGTTGGCTCGTAATGTTCTTGAATTCGCAAAGATGTGATGATATTGCCTGTCATATCGCATGACATAATCGGGGATGGTCTCCACCAGTGTCCGGTAGTTCTCTTCACTTCTCTTGAGCAAGTCTTCAGCGTTCTTGCGCTCGGTGATGTCTTTTGCGATCACGCAATATTTTCTTTTTCCACCAACTTCCATATCCTTATGGCTGACAGACAGGCTCCTTACGGTTCCATCTTTCCGTACAATGTCAACTTCGTACGGTTTTCCCTCTCCCCTCTGGACTTCATCCCACCGCTTGAGTATGAAATCATGATAGTCAGGATGAATTAGTTTCATGAAGCTGTGTCCCACAATTTCATTTTCCGGATAACCCATCATATTAATAAAAGCTTCATTACCAAATTCGAATCTCCCCTCTTCATCAACTACAAATATGCTATCATAAGATGATTTTATAATGGTATCGAGATAATTTTTTGTATCTTTGAGTTTAGCCTGCTCCTGTTTGCGCTCGGTGACATCCCTTCCGATCTCAATTCCTGCAATGATCTTGCCTGTTGAATCTCTCAATGGCGATGACTTTATATCGAAGTATAATCTCTGTCCGTCTTTGATTATACTTCTTTCTTCATTATGGATTTTGCCGTCCCTGAAAGATCGATTCACAGGACAACCATCACAGATATTATCCCTATGCTCATATTCTCTGTAACAAAACCTTCCTTTTTGGTCACCCGCAATTTCCTGATGGATTTTATTCTGGTATAATACTTTAAAATCAGTATCCTGTATGCTGATCGCATCGCCCAGGGCAGCAATAATACTTTCTGATTTATTTTTTTCATTCTGGGCTTTGATAATTGCTTCTTCCAGATCCTTTTCTGCCTTCTTGCGCTCGGTGATGTCACGGAACATCTCCAGCTTGTAAATGGTGCCGTCGGGGTTCATAAGAGGCGTGTCGATAAGATCGTAGGTTCTGTCATTCTTCGGGGAATACCATTCCCAACGGACGGTTTTCCCGGCAAAAACATCCTTATTCCTGCACCAGGGACAGGCATCCGTTCGATCATGAAAATATTGATAACACTTGCGTCCATCATTTGGGCCGAATTCTTTTTCAAGAACTGGATTGAGATAGCGGATGTCATATTTTTTGTCAACTATATACACGCCATCAATCATTGCAACAAATATCCTTTCCAGATTGTCTCTTTCGGCCTGTAGCGCCTCCTCCGCTCGCTTACGTTCGTTGATCTCGATTTCCAATTCAATATTTGTATTGGATAATTGCGCCGTCCGCTCCTTTACACGCATCTCAAGCTCATCATGTGCCTGCTTAAGCGCTTTTTCTGCCATTCTGCGTTCGGTGTCATCACGCCAGATACTGATAATAAGACCTGCTTCTTCAATATCGATCTTATCAAGAAGAGAGGAATTGACCGAAAAGTATCTCAACATATCTCCGGTCTTCATCTCAAACTCAACATCTTTAGCAATACCATGTTCATTGATATGGGTTTCCAGTCTCTTCCAGATATCTTTGGCGTTATGACCCAGCTTTGCAAGCCAAATAAAAAGATTCGTTTCGATCACATCATGCCTTTTACTGGAGAAATATTTACAGAATGTATCATTAACAAAAACGATGTTATTAGCCGTATCAGTGATCACTATACCGTCAGCCGATGCGCGTAGAAGTGTCTCGAAAAATCTTACAGTCTGCTGTAAATTTAAATTGTTTTGCGTGTTATTATCTGTCATTTTCTATTTTCCCTTATGCAAAGATACAGGCATTTTTTCTACTCTCACGGCGCTGAACTTATATTCAGGCTGCTTTGAATGGATATCAAAGACAGGATTAGTAACAAGATTTGCAGCCCTGTCTTGATTTATACAAAGCGCTTTGCCAAAATGGAAAGGCATAAAAACAGTATTTGTTTGAACAGAGTCAGTTATTCGGGCAATCCCCCTTGCCTTACCCCTTCGTGATGTGACCTCGATCAATTCCCCTTCACATATGCCAAGCATTTCTGCGTCTTGCGGGTGTAAATTTATAATGTTATCAGGGGCTGCATTATTAAGATGCCGGACCCTGCCTGTGCGAGTACGAGTATTGAAATGCCATTCCAGCCGTCCGGTTATCAGTAGGAATGGATACTCATTGTCGGTAATTTCAGCAGGCCCGATATAATCACGAAAAAGGAGGGCAGCCCTGCCATCCGGTCGGGGGAAGTGCATATCGGTGAACAGGCGCATCGTACCGGGGTGGCTGGTGTCAGGACAGGGGAGCTGAGGGCCCACAACTCCACGAATTCTTTCATAGGTCACACCACTCATATCGCATAAGCGTCCACGGGTGAGACCTTTCCATTCCTCAAAAACCTCTTCAGGCGATTTATAAGGAAATTCCTTTTCAAAGGCCATAGCTCTGGCTATGAGCCATATGATTTCATAATCCGGCTTTGCCTCACCGGGTGGCTCAATTAATTTTTCGACAAGTTCTATGCGCCGTTCAGAAGAAATGAACGTCCCTGTCTTTTCACACCACTGGGCTGCCGGCAATATTACATTTGCAAGAGCAGTTGTCTCAGTAGGATGGAATATATCCTGAACAACAAGCAGTTCTGCCTTCGCCAATCCTTCTTCGACCCAGCGGGTATGCGGAAGTGAAGCCGCTGGATTCGTTGTTGTGACCCAGAGGGCGCGAATATCGCCGCTATGCAGCCCCTCTATAATCTCCATAATTGAACGCCCTGGGGTAGATTTGATATTTTTCTCCGGAACACCCCAATACTTTGCTACTTCTTTTCGATGCTGTTCATTTGTTATTTGCCGCATCCCTACAAGTAAATGCGAGAGAGCGCCAACCCAGCGGTTTCCCATTGCATTTGCCTCGCCTGTGATCGACATTGGCCCTGCTCCTGGTCTGCATATATTTCCTGTAAGCAGGGAGAGATTATGCAACGTATTGTTTTTGAAGACCGCCTGCGTCGAATGGTTGTATCCCAGGAGCCAGAATGTGAGCATCGCCCTTGCATTTCCTATCATTCGTGCCGCTTCTATGATCTGGTTTTCCGATAATCCGGTTATTACGGCAACCTTTCCTGGCGGATATTCTTCTACCAGTTCTTTGAGGTCAGAAAGGCCGCTTGCATATTTTTCAACTTTTTCTTCATCAACAAATCCCTCTTTTAGGAGCACATACGCAAGGGAGTTATTCAGGGCAACATCAGTGCCTGGCCTGATCTGGAGGTGCATGTCTGCTAATTCGGATGTTTTTGTTTTTCGGGGATCAACGAGAATTAATTTTGCACCATTTTTCTTCTTTGCCATACAGATTCGCCTAAACATGACAGGCGTTGATACCGCCATGTTACTTCCTGCTATGAAGAAAAGATCTGCTTCTTCTATGTCTGCATAGCAGGTCAAAGGGGCATCAGCACCGATGGTAGATAAAAACCCGGCTGCTGTACTTGCCATACACAGCCTGGTACTGCATTCGATATTATTTGTACCTATCAAGCCCCTCATTAATTTATTCATAAGGTAATATTCTTCTGTAGTGTTGGCTGCACCTCCATAAAATGCAACTGACTCCGGCCCATACTTTTTTATGATCCTCATAAATTCGTTCGCAGTATGAGTAATTGCCTCTTCCCATGTAACAGGAACAAGTTCATCGCCGCGGCGTATCATGGGATGAGTTAACCGTCCCATATCCGTGAATATGGGTGGGATGTTGACAGCCAATTTGCATATATGTCCATCGTTGACAGGATGTCCTTTCATACCCCGGATATCCACGACCCTTCCCTCTTTTACACCGACCATAAGCCCGCAGCCAAATCCACAGTAGGGGCATGTTGATTTATTCCATTTTATATTCGTAATCTCCTCTTTCATGCAGTTCTACCTGCTAGTAATATTATAAAGAGCAACCTGACACGGAGGCTAGAAAAATCAAGACGTTTCATCACATTACCTTTGCTCAGTAATATTCATATTTATCTCTCCGGCAAAGAATATCCTTACTCTCGTTTTTATTACAATGCATGTATCGTTCTTATCTATTTACTTCAGTTTGTATAATTGTTTTGGTTATGAACATGATGGAAAATGGACAATGATATCCAGCAAAAAATTCCAGGAAAAAGAACGATAACTATTTAGCAGCTCATTGCTTAAAAAGAATAAAAAATAAGAATGTGAGAGTATTAAACTTAAAGATTTCCTTTTGCAAAAAAACACTGACCCGAAATTATCAGAGTTGATCCTTTTCTTTGGCGAGCATGGAAAAACGATAAAGAGCGGATTCTTAAAAAGCCAGGATAAGGCAGGGACGCGAAACATTTACGGCGAAGAGCAGATGGCTCTTGATAAATGGGCGGATGATGTCCTTATTAACGGATTAAGGAAAACAAGGCTGGTTCGATATATTGCAACTGAAGAGCAGCCCGGAATTATTGAAATAGATAACCCTAAAAACCAGTTTGGGGTCGTCATCGATCCTCTCGACGGTTCTTCGCTTATTGATGTTAATCTTGCGGTGGGGACAATTATAGGAATATATCCTGGAAATGTCCTAAATAAAGGTGAAAATATGATAGCTGCGTTGTATATTCTTTACGGTCCGCTTACAACGCTCACATTATCAACGGGAAACGGTGTTTGTGACTTCGTGATGGATGAAAAAGGCGAATTCAACCTGACTGCTCAAGATATTAAGATCCCTGACGCAAAAATATACGCGCCTGGAGCCCTTCGCAGGGATTACCTGCCTGCGCATGCAAAATTCATAGCGGATCTTGAAAATGATGGCTATAAACTGCGCTTTAGCGGCTCATTTGTGGCTGACATGCACCAGATACTCCATAAAGGCGGCGTGTTCACATATCCCGGTTTCAAAGGAAAAGAAAAAGGAAAGCTGCGGCTGCTTTTTGAAGCTAACCCTATCGGGAAGATAATATCAGATGCTGGCGGTGCGATAAGTAATGGGAAAACGAATATCCTGGCGATCCAGCCCCGTGCGATAGACGATATTACTCCGATATACGCTGGAGGGAAAAAAGAGATAAGGCTGATAGAGAAGTATATGAGTTGAACGCTACGAATAATATTTCAAAGCCCCCAGGGCATTCACAATTTGCGGCTCATCAGGCACAAGCACCTCTTTCTTAAGTATATAGCTAAGCGCTGATACCATCCCCTTATTCTTCACAGTCCCGCCGATAAGAACAAGTGACTCTGCCTCAGGTATCATGAATGATATCCGCCGCGCAAATGCATAATGCATTCCTGCAATAACTTCTTCCTGTGTATAACCAGCAACAAGCTGTGATATCATCTCAGAAAGTGCAAATACGCCGCATGTGTTATTTATTGCAGGAATTCGCTTTGCTCTGCCGTGATATGAACCCATCTCCGTTAGCTCTATCTTAAAATAATTCGCAACGAATTCAAGGAAGGCGCCGGTGCCTGCGCTGCATTTATCATTTATTATAAAATTATTTTTCCTGACATCAATGACCTTTGTATCCTGTCCCCCGATATCCACGATCACATCAGCATCAGGAAAGTAATGGCGAACGCCATATATTGCCGCGGTTATCTCGGTCACCGACGCTCGATGCGGGACAGTATTTCGAAAATATCCTGTTGAAATAATATCTTTTCCATCGATCCCGGCGATCAGGTCTTTCCAGTTGTGCGTCCCTGTTATCTGGTATTTTATTTTCCCGTCTTCAATTGAGACCTTTTTTGCAGTAGTGCTGCCCACATCAAGCCCGATCATGATCTTTCAAGCGCCTCCCTGAATGCTTCAAGCCGTAATTTTATCTGCTCAGGTGTATTTCCCGGCAGGTCTCCCTGGATAGTGAGCATTGGATAATCAAGATTTGACCTCATAATATCATCTTCAAGCATGTGATGGCAGGCGAACTGGGTATAATGGACAACTCCGTCCACTTTACGTTTTTGTAATTCCTTTTGGAGAAACTTGATCCTGAAATCAAGAGGTCTTGCAAAGGTGTAGTTGCAATAATCCCTTGCTATCTGGTGAATATCAGTCCCTGAGTGGCGGATAAATTCGTAAGGCAGTTCATCAAATACCACATGAAGGCCAAGAGATTGCGAAACATCATGAAAATCATGATATATGGGAGGAACTCCGATCAATGCGATCCTGTTATTGATTTCAATATCAGTTTCCCTGACCGAAGAAATGGTTTCCCGGAATTTATCAAGATCGCCAGCAAGATCGCTAAAAGAAATAAGGATCCGGAATGCATCACTGGATGAAAGCTTTCCCTGCGCTCTTTTTTTATCAATTTCTAATCCTAAATCTTTAAGTTCCCTGATCTCTCCTGGTTTTTCTGGGGATTTAATGCCTCCAAGGAAATCACGCAGCTTTAGTAATTGTGATTCCAGGTATTCGGCAGATCCATCAAACGGATAAAAGAAAAAGTGAGTTGGGATCCCGCTCATTGCGACCTTCTGCCCGTCAACGAGCGCATTATGGCAATCACCGCCTGCGACCACGATAAGAGAGTCAATGTTTATTTCTCTCTTTGAGAGCATCTCCTGCCAGATGGCAGTCCAGGCGCATAATTTATTCCGGGGATATTTTTTTGATTCCGGGATGACATTATTGACATCAAAAGTCTCGTCACCACATGCATATATGAGTTCTGGCGGGACAAGAGCAGTAATTGCGATTTTTTTTTGCACAGGCATCCAATGTAATTGAGGGTAATTTATATTTTTGTATGGAGAATAGTTAATTCTTAATCGATCCAAGTTTGGAATCAATACAAGCTTTTAGTTCAGAATATTTTACTGATTCGCTAATTTCTTGTAGAGAAGATAGCGAAATTGACTCTTTATTCTCAAACTTCTTATTAATCTCAGATGTTAGCACTACATAGAATTCCCAGAACGAAATGTCAAGAATATTCATATTTGCTTTCTCCTTATTTTTTTCTTTAGAATTAAAGAGGCAGAAAACATAACAATCTGCAAATCGGCCAGGTTCTTGGATATCCTTAGGAATATATTCACTTCCTACATCAACCTTTTTTTTCCCAATACCATATTTGATTATTGAATGTTTATCTTGTGGCCAACTTTGAACATATGCTGAGCATTTTACTTCTATTGTTTTGTCATCGTAACAAATATCCACACAATTATATTCAACACGAGGTTTAATTAGAGCATTAAGCGCACTACCAACCAAAAATTCAGCAAATACTGAGCGGTTTCTATTTGATAGAATGTCAGAATACGCCCATGCCCAAAAATCAACAATAGTTTCGTTTAATCCGAAAATTTTTAAATTTTGATTAAGTTGTTTCATGATGTCCTTATATCATATAATGTTAAATTTTTTATGATGTTTTCATTAGCCAATTTGAGCTTGGAGCCTCAATGGGCTTACGGATTAAACAACCCTATCGTCTTCCCCAGCGTATCAATAAATTTCTTTGCCTCTTCTTCGGTATTATACATATAAAGCGAAGCCCGCACAGCCGCCTCGCATTTGCGGTAATTGAACCACGAATGAACGCAGAAAGCCCCTGAGCGCACCTCGATGTTCTCGGTTTCATCAAGAACCAGGGCAATATCATGTGCGTCGCCGCCTTTTGGAAGCTCTACCGTGAATGAAATGATGCCCCCCCTTTTAGATGGCTCCTGCGGACCTATGATTTTTAATCCGGGTAAATCTTTTATTCCCTTCGTAATAATGGTATTTATCCGCTTTTCATGCTCTTCAATATTCGAAAGTCCAACGCTGCTGATGTAATCTACTGCTGCGCCTGAACCTATGATTCCTGCATAATTTTGAAGACCAGCCTCGAATTTCTCTGGCGGCGGCAGGAATTTTGCCCCATCATATGTGGAATCGCTAACGGTATCGCCCCCGACGATAAAAGGAGCGATCTCTTCCAGCAAATGGTGCTTTCCGTAAAGCACGCCCATGCCTGTCGGACCTGCCATCTTATGAACTGAAAGAGCAAAGAAATCAACATCAAACGCCCTGACATCAATGGGTTTGTGCGGAGCGCTCTGGGCGCCGTCAAGCATTACGAGCGCGCCGTGGTCGTGGGCGATTCTTATTATTTCTTTTGCCGGGATCGTATAGCCGTCGAGGTTGGCTGTATGTACCATGCTCACAAGCCGCACGTTCTTGTTTTTATGAAAGTTTTCTTCAAAACCTTCAAGATCGAACGTATTATCAGCATTTGAATAAACAATCACATGCTTAATCCCCCGTTTGTGAACCTGCACCTGCCAGGGTATCAGGTTTGAATTATGTTCCCTGTCCGTTGTCAGGACAATATCCCCGGTCTTGAAATCCATTGAATTCGCGACAAGATTGAGTCCTTCTGTCGTGTTTCTCGTGAAGATAATTTCTTCAGGGCAGGATGCGCCGAGGAATTTCTGGAATTTTTCTCTGGCTTGCGTAACTTTCTCATCCACTTTCTTTGCCATCTTGTGAATAGAGCGCCCGCCGCATACAGGATATTCATTATAATATTCATCCATTGCATTGATGACCTGTTTTGGTTTCAGGGTCATGCATGCGTTATCAAAATAAATTGGATATTTACCATTCCATTTTTTCGATAATGCGGGAAAGTCACGGCGGATTTTCTGGATATCCATAGTGGTTATACAGGTTGCTAAGATGTGATATAAATTTTGGTGCGGCTCATTTGAGCAAAGTCATCAGGACAACAATAAGCTGCCCGTTAAATCCTGAAAAAAGCGGGATGAGCAGGTTATCATCCATTTTGTCCGTTATAGTTTCGACAAAGGTGGCAGTTCCTGCCATTACAAGTATTGCAATCCAGCTTTGAAGGAATACTGCTCCGATTATAATATCTACCAGGAATTCGGCTGCACAGCCTTCGATAGCCCTGTTTTTCAGCCTGCTTATCCATGTGCGTCCAAAGGCTTTCCCGAAAATAGCGGCAGATGTATCACCGAACGTTGTCATAAGGATCGCTGCTGAAGCTATGTCTTTTGAGAAAACAGAAACTGCAATTATGCTGCCTATAGTGAAGAAAACATGTCCGCCCAGCCTGTCAGCTTCCTTAGCCCTGAAAAGGGAATGGAATAGGGGTAATTTTTTCCCCCATTCAAGCCGGAAATATTCAAGCTCAAGCATCACGATCAAATAAACCGTAAGCAATAGAAGCACTGATTGCTTCCCGAAATAATAATATGTCAGGACTATTATGATCGATGTCAGATGTACCAGTTTTCTTTTTAATTCTTGTATCAGGTCGTCATGTGCCATATTTTTTTCTTGCTCTTTCTCTTATATGGAATAATCGCATAATAACAGTTGCTACATAAGCGATAATGATGACAAAATCGCACTGTCTTTTAGGATCGACCTTTATGTTTTTTCGAATTCAATAAGATGGGATTGTGAATCATCTCAGGGTCATCTTTTATATTCATGAGTATCACATTAATAATAGATTCAGTAATAACATGAATAATTATCTAAAATGTAAATGACTAACGAAAATATAATTTTTGGTATAGACATCGCAAAAGGCTCTTTACATTCAAAGGAAAAACCGGGTTATGCGGTAGTGATCCTAAGAAATGGGGATATTGAGCATCATCGAATGGTAAGCCTCCATAAATTCATGCGAATGGTCTTAATGGAAAAACCGTCAATGATCGCGGTGGATAATATTTACGAGATCGTTTCCGATAAGCGCGACCTTATTTCATTTCTCCAGAAATTACCCGCCGGCACAAAACTTGTCCAGGTCACAGGAGGTGAGCAACTCATGCCACTTACAAAACTTGCCCGCGAGCAGGGACTATCTTTTGACAGGTTTGACCCTAATGAAGAGGCTCTTGTCTGTGCCAGGCTTGCGCAGATGGATATTGGCTGTGAAGTGTCGGCGTTTGAAGACAAAACCATGATCAAAGTCAGCAGGGCGCGCTCACCAGGCAGGGGGGGATGGAGCCAGAACAGGTACAGGCGCAAAATGCATGGTTATGTGCGCCAGAAGGCAAGGGATGTCGAAGATCACCTTAATGAGCAGTCAAAAACCATGGGGTTCAAATTTTCCCAGAATATAACAGAGAGATTCGGGGGATATTCAAAAGCAGAGTTCCTCGTAGATGCCCCAAGAAGCCAGCTTCATATCGGTTCCGGAAAATATGGGGATGTGCAGGTGAGCGTCAAGAGCATTGAACGTGACGCACTTGTTTTTAAGCCGCTAAAGACAAAAAAAAGGGATTACATTATAGTTGGGA
This sequence comes from Candidatus Methanoperedens sp., assembly GCA_027460585.1. Classification (GTDB taxonomy): domain Archaea; phylum Halobacteriota; class Methanosarcinia; order Methanosarcinales; family Methanoperedenaceae; genus Methanoperedens. Next base: position 14,771 of record JAPZAP010000101.1, read on the forward strand.
TCGATCCCGGAACTACGACTGCTCTCGCAGTCCTGACGCTTGATGGCGAATTGCGAATGCTTCACAGTTCAAGGACTATTTCGATACCTGAAGTTATTGAAATGATAGCAGAACAGGGACGACCGCTTGTGATCGCAAGCGATGTATTCCCGACGCCGAATGCCGTTGAAAAGATACGCAGGGCATTTAATGCAGTATCGAGTTCTCCTTTTGAAGTGCTATCAGCGCAAAGTAAGATCGAATTTGCAACTCCTTACGGTTATTCGAACAATCATGAACGTGATGCCATTGCAGCAGCTGTATCATTTTTCAGGAAAAACAAGAATAAGCTGGAACAGATCCGAAAAAAAATACCCCGGGGGATGGATGCAGGCGAGGTGATAGCGCAGGTCGTTCGGGGCAAATCCATGGAATCTGTGATCTCAGGTTTGGCAAAGCCTGAACTAAAAGAACCGCCATCGAGCGAAGTTTCTGAAAAAAATGAAGAAGAAGCACTTAATTTGAAGGTATCTATCAGGAAATATGAAGAAATTATCGATGAGATGAAAGATCATCAGGATTTCTTCAAAACTGAACTTGCATTTAAAGATGATAAGATCCGGGAACTTGAAGAGTTAATTAAAAAGCAGCGGTCAGAGGTTTATAAGAAGCTCAAGAAAGACAAGACGATCCAAATAAAAGACATGGATATCCAGCGCCTGCAGAACAAAATATCCGAGAAGAACAAGAAAATCTCTGAGCTGAATGACAGGGTCCATAAACTGAAACGTGTAAGAAGGCTTGAAATAAGTGGGCGTGTCCTGCCTGTGAAGATAATTTTTTCTTTTACAAAGGACAGTATCCTCAAAACCCAGGAAGCCGTGGGGATAAAAAAAGATGACATTATTTTGCTTAAGGATGCCAGCGGTGGAGGTGTCATTACCGCTAAAATGGTAGCAGACCTTGGTGTTCGGGCGCTAATCGTATGCAATGAGATGTCGCATGCTGCGGAAGAAGAACTTTTCAATCTTGGTGTGCCTGTTCTGAGGGCAAAGGATGTTAATATCCAGTTTGACACTACTGAAGACCTTGCAGTTATCAATCCTGAGGACATAAAGAACGCCCTGGACGAATGGATCAAAAATGCTCAAAAGCGAAGGATGGCTGCAAAGGAGGAATGGCTCAAGTCGCTTGTGGATGAGTACCGGAGTGAGAGGCGGCGAGAGTTGAAAGCTTAATTTTTTTTATTATTATAGTAATATACTATTTTTGAAGGATAAGTTTAAGTATTTTGCAGTAAAAGTGAGTCAATATATCACTATTAATAATTTTGATAATGATAATGATGATAGGAGTATCATATGTTGAATAAAAACGTTTCAAAAATGATCATAGGAATAGGAATAGTTTTTGTGTTAGTAGCTTTGCAGGTGATTCAACCCGCAACAGCGCAAGCACCCAATATGCCAAATAATTCTTGTGCAGATTGCCATCGGAAATTGCTCTTTAGTTCAGAGAGCCAAAGGCAATTTATCGATATTCGGATTAAACATCTCGAAAATGGGATTTCATGTTCGATCGTTTGCCATGAGGATCAACTCAATAAAACCACAGCAAGCACTTATGCGATGTGGTCGATATCCACACACGCTCTTTTTGATGTGACATGCGAAAAATGTCATGGCGGAGACCCATCAAAAGTTTTGAAACAGGAAGCGCATGTAGGTATTTCAAACATAAGCATTGAGCGTGCTAATACTCCCGATATGTGCGGGAAATGCCATACGCAGGAACTTGATGAATTCAAAAATTCCCAGCATTTCAAGAGGCTTGAATCAGGCCAGGAAACACCGGCACCAGCATGTATCACATGCCACCAAGCGCATAGTGTCCGGGTTCTGACAGCATCAGAAATCGAGGATTTTTGCAGTAATTGCCACAACAATATAACTGGCATCAATCCTACCGTGCCAAAAAGAGCTGAAAATGCTTTAACTTCTGTAAAAGAATTGCAGTTTGAGATCTCAAAAGCAAGAACTGCTGTCATTTCAGGAAAAGCAATGGGAAAGGATGTAACAACAGCTGAGGCTGACCTTGAATCAGCAATGACAATATTAAAGAATACCCCTTCTGTATGGCACAGGTTCAATCTGACATACTTTGATACTGAAGTACAGAAAGGATTACAGGACGCAAGGAATGCAGAACAAGCAATGCCTGAAGGAGGAACTGCACAACCTGCTCCCACAAAAGCCCCGGGATTCGAAGTGCCGCTGCTGGTATCAGGCTTAATCGCAGCATATCTGTTAAAACGGCATTGAATAATCAACAATGAGGATTAATTTAAGGAAAGAAAGTGATGGAATGAATATAAAAAAAACGATTGTAGTAGCCGGTTTCATGTTTTTATTTGCCATATTTGCCGCACCCGTTTCTGCAGCAGATAATTCATGTCTGGATTGCCATGAAAAACTCACAGCTTTCAGTGAGAAAGAAAAAGAACTTAATGATATAAGAATAGAACATCTGCAAAGAGGTGTTTCATGTTCTCTGGAATGTCATGCCACTAAAATTGATGAGATGGCCAAAAGCAATTATCAGCAGTGGACAAATTCCAAACATGCCCTGTTCAATGTCACATGCGAAAACTGTCATGGTGGTAATTCCAGTTCTGATGTAAAAGAGACAGCTCATGCAGGAGTCTTAAACTCATCTGAATCCAACAGTCCCATCTTCTACAGGAATGTGCCCGAAACTTGCGGCAAATGCCATATAGATGAATTGAACCAGTTTAAAGATTCCAAGCATTATCAGAACCTGAGGGCTTTAAAACAAGCTCCTTCATGCGATACATGCCACATGCCCCATGAATTCAGGGTATTAAATGCCAGTGAATTCCAAACTGTATGCAGCAGCTGTCATAATATTGATATGAAAATTGCCCCTGACGTTCCCGATAAAGCAATGAATGCAATTGATAATGCTGAAAAACTGAAGAATGAGATAAGAACAGCAGATGCCGCGATAAGACAGGCAAAACAGCAGGGAAAAGATGTCACATCAGCCCAGAAAGAACTTGAAGCAGCGATATCCATACGGGATAATCTTCCCATATTCTGGCATAGTTTTAACCTTCCTAATTTCCAAAATGTTACGGATAATGGCATTATTCATGCAAAGGCAGCACAGACTGACCTGGGTCTATCGCCAATAAAGCCTTCAACTCCAGGATTCGGAGCATTATTATCCTTAACTGGAATAATTTCAATATACCTATTAATAAACAGAACAAAAAGGAAGGATAATTAGAATGAGCCGAAATCAAATCATATTACTGGTTTTATTAGTTCTCCTGCTTTTTGTCCCATCTCTGACTCTGGCAAGACCTGAATATGCAGTGAAGGAAAGCAAAAATTGCCCATTCTGTCATTCCATAGATGGTCCTCCGCAACTCAATGAGATTGGCGTTTATTATGCAACTCATAATCATTCAATGGCAGGTTATGTTCCTGCACCAAAGGTCACTCCGACTCCTGCTCCAACCCCGGAAATCGAGATTGGAGTACATATGAATACATGGGATGTTGGACTGCGGGCAATGGCTATGATACTTCTCATTCTTGCGGTTGTATATATAATAAGGTTGTGAGGATATTATGCATATAGAAAAAATTGAATACGGACCTGAAAAAATAGGCTTATGGTCACAAATTTCATTTGCATTGATAATATTGTTGACTCTTGCCGCAGCCGTAATAACTGGTACAATCTTTTGGAAGATCCTTTCCAGCGATGCCTCAACCGCATCTACAAGAACATTCATAGAAGATGTCGGAAAGCTGCTTGCATATCTCCTTTTTGACATGGGAGCGATTATATACCTGTATGTAAAAGGATTGTTGCAAGATGAATACGTTACAACATTGGAGTGATATCCATGGATGATAAGATTACTTTTACTATTACAAGAAGAAAACTTACAGAAATTTTTATGGGATTAGTTGCATTATTTTTCGCTGGGGGAGCGATAGCATCGGTCTTGAAATACCTCTGGCCTCCAGCACAGGCAAACAATGCAGCTGTTGAAATAAAAATAGCAAATGTCGATGAAGTGCCAACGGGAAGCATAAAGAAATTCATGTTCAATGGAAAAGCTTGTGTTTTGCTACATATGCCAGCAGGATTCAGGGCATTTGGATCCGTTTGCACACATCTTGGATGTATTGCAGCATGGAAACCAGATGAGAATTTAATCGAGTGTCCATGCCACCTCGGAAAGTTCGACCCAAATACAGGCGAAGTTGTATCCGGACCACCACCATCTCCTTTGCCGGCTATTGATATCGTTGTAAAAGATGGCGCAGTATTTGCGTTAAACTGGAAAGATCCAAACTATGTGAAAACTATTTCGTTTTATGCAGGAGCTGCGTGAGGTGAAAACATGTCTATTTTAGATAAAATATACAAATGGCTCGATGACAGGTTCAAATTAAGAGATTTACTACCTCCGATAGTGAAGCATCCTGCTCCGGAGTATGCAGTGACAAATCCATTGTATTGCCTTGGAGGGATAGCATTTTTGTGTTTCCTTATCCTTGTCGGAACTGGAATATTCCTGGCCATGTACTACAAGCCCACCCCATTAGAGGCTTATAAGAGCGTAGAAAATATCATGACCGCGGTCCCTATGGGAAGCCTGGTAAGAAGCATTCATCACTGGGCCGCAAATACAATGATAGCGGCAGTAATGCTTCATATGATGAGGATTTACTTTATGGGCGCTTATAAGAAACCGCGTGAATTGAACTGGGTGGTTGGCGTAACTTTGCTGTTGATCACAACCACTTTTGGTTTCTCAGGATATTTACTGCCATGGGACCAACTTTCATTCTGGGCCACCAAAATAGGAACAGGAATAGCTGGGTCACTTCCCATAATAGGTCAATACATATCTTTGCTCCTTATGGGAGGAAGCGATATCGGTAATGAGACAATGACGAGGTTCTTTGCGATTCATGTACTGATACTTCCTGCAACTATTGCAATTCTGCTGGGATTGCATTTTGCCATGATCAGGATACAGGGAATTTCAGGGAGGCTCTGATATGTCTTTGATCGAAATAGAGAAACATGAAGTAGAGGAAGAACACCATGAACAGGTAAGGGTACGCGGTCTTCCGTTCTTCCCTCATTTCCTTCTCCGTGAAATTGTTGTTATGTGTTTCGTAGCTGGCAGCCTGATATTGTTGGCGTCACTTTACCCGGCAGGACTTCAAACACCAGCTGACCCTTTCACTACACCTGAACCAATTTTTCCGGAATGGTATTTCCTTTATGTGTACGGATTCCTTAAATTCTGGACCTGGAATCTTGGGCCAATTGAGGCTAAAATAATTGGCGTAACTTTGCCGATGGTAGTATGGTATGGTCTTCTTTTCCTATTACCCTTCATTGACAGGAATCCCTCAAGCGATATCAGGAAAAGAAAGGTTGCAGTTGCTCTTGGTGTGATCGCACTCCTTGGAATTCTGTATTTCACATACTTCGGTATAGTCCACCATTGATGAAACTGTCAAGATCAAAATATAATAAGATAGATGCAATATCAAAACTCACAGGACTAATCCTGTTGGCAGTGAGCATTGATAATGTAGCAAAGGGCAATTATTATATTGCCCTCTTTTTTTTTGGGCTTGGAGGAATAATCGGGATATTGCCGATCTTTATCAAATTTGAGACTTAACCTTAAGCATACCCTTTAATTTTTCTATATTAACTCTATATGTTGAAATGATCTCGCCGTCCACTTCAATAACAGGTATAAGATATTTGTATTTTTCAAAGGCAATTTTATCTTTTTCGATATTCACTTCCTTTAATGAGAACTCAAAATCACATCGCAACGCTTCAAGTTCCTCTTTTGCGACGTCACATAAATGACATTCTTTTTTTGAATATATAGTTATAGTTGCCATTGTGTTACAACATTCTGTTATTGTAGTTTTATAAAAGCGAATTATGACGAATGGGATCCATGCTACCGCTCCTGAAACCGATGAGGTCAAGCGTAACATACGAAAACCCAAGGTCCTTGAACTTAACCAGGACTTCTTTCCGTATTTCCATAAAACGCGCCATTTCATCCGGCATGATCTCAATACGGGCTATGCCTGCATGATCACGAACACGAACAACCCTGAAACCATGGACGTGAAGATAATTCTCTGCCTCTCCCACTCGTGCTAAAGCTTCAAATGTTATTGTTTGCCCGTATGGGAAACGAGAAGACAGGCATGCCATGGAGGGCTTATCTGCAACCGATAAACCTAGTTTTCGAGCCATCTCGCGGATATCTTCTTTTGTGACCTTGAATTCAACGTAGGGATTATAGACTTCCTCTTCAATTACCGCCCTGTGGCCAGGCCTGTGGCTCTCAAGATCAGAGATATTCGTTCCTTCGATGATGCATTTTACACCAGTTTCAGCGGCGAATTTTTTTAGTTCTCGTATGAGTCCTTTTTTGCAATAATAGCACCTGTCCACAGGATTATTAGCAAAACCGGGTTCACCAAGTTCATCGTACGGGATAATCTCGTGCAAGATCCCGATCTCCTTTGCAACAGCTTTTGCGCCTTCAAGTTCCCCTGGAGAAAGTGTCTGTGAATCCGCAGTGACAGCGACCGCCTTATCCCCAAGAGCCCTATATGCCAGGGCAGCAAGAACAGAGCTATCCACTCCACCTGAAAACGCAATAAGGGCACTTGCTTTTTTTGCGATTGCATTTTCGATCGATCGCATCTTATCATTAATGGACATGATACTTAACAATATTCGCAAATAATGTAAGTGTTTCCATGAATTTCTATGATCCATGAATATAAAAAGATGCCTGACGTTATTTTCCATCGGAAATGAAGGTATGTAAATTATTTCATTAAATCAGATTTAATTATGCAGGTCTGAAATCAAAAAAACTTTATGATTTATTATTGAAATCAAATGCAGACGAACAAATATATTTAAAAAAATCCATCATCATCATAATTTTAATTATTTATTTTTTCCAGACGAAATAAAGGGGTTAAAATATTAATCTAAAAGCAAAAAGAATAAGTAGTTCTTATGATTCGAAAAAATATTTGTGGCTCTTGAGATCGTTTCAAGAGATTTCAAGCCCGGACACTGTTATTCCCTCTTCCACTATCTCTCCAACGATCTTTCCCCCAATCATCCCTGCCGCAATACCTGCAAACTTTTTCGGCAATACAACAACAAAACCCATACCCATATTGAAGGTCTTGTACATCTCAAGGTCTTCTACTTCCCCTTCCTCCTGCAAGAACCGAAAGATCGGCTGGGGCTCTAATGGATCCCCTATATCAAACCCAAATTTTGTGACGCGGTGAAGTTTCATGAGTCCGCTGCCAGTTATATGTGCAAGCCCATGAATGTCGAACTCTTTTGCAGCCTCCAGTATTTCCATATATATCCTGGTGGGAATCAGCAATTCATCCCCTATCGTGGTATCTTCATTATAAGGAAAAGGATCGCTGTATGAATAACCTGAATCTTTTATGATCCTGCGAACAAGAGAATATCCATTGCTGTGGACTCCGTCAGAAGGTATTCCCACGATGGCATCCCCGATCTCTATGCGCTCGCCTGTGATTATCTTGTCTTTTTTCACCATTCCAAGACAAGTCCCGGCAAGGTCAAAGCCATTGATAACGTCTGGAAGGGTCGCTGTCTCTCCTCCAACGATGGTCATTCTGGAAATTTCCGCACCTTTCGCAAGCCCTTCTCCGATTTGTCTCATGATCTCATTGTCAGGTTCATGTATGGCTATATAATCCACAAATGCAAGTGGCTCTATCCCCATGGCGAGCAGGTCGTTTACGTTCATGGCTATGCAGTCAATCCCTATGGTATTCCATCTTTTCATCTCGTTTGCGATCAGTACCTTTGATCCCACACCGTCCGTAGTAAGTGCAAGTGCATAATCCCCGAAGTCGATCAGGCCGGCATAGTGTCCAACTTCCGTGATAGGGGCGCCGATACCTTTTCGCTTAAAAGTAAGCTGTTTTGCCAGGGCTGCTATCGCTATGTTTTCTCTCTCGATGTCCACGCCTGATTTTGCATAAGTTAACGCCATACATGCCTCAATAAGAGTGATGGCATAAAGATTTTATGATATGAAAAAAAGAGCTATGCCTAAAAATCAGGCATAATCAAGGAATTTATTATTTCTACAAATAACCCAGTGCATCTTCGATCCTGCTGATTTCAGGACCGGTGGTATCCAGGCCTACAACATAGCCTTTGCTATTGCCAAGTATCCCAGAACCAACAAGAGGAGAACCAAAATTGACTGTGCCGATATCGACGGGCAGTTTGAAAAGCTCTTCGACCAATGCGATTTCTGCAGGGCTTGATTTGGGGTGTACAAGTACGCCCTTATTCGAAGCAATACCTGCCATTCCTACAGTCTTTAAGCCGCCCAGTGTACCCCGTTGGACCTCTACGCCCAGGGTTTTTTCAATCATTTTGATCGTTTTATTGGAAAGATCGGGATTAACAAGTGCACTTGTATCATTGGCAAGTATGAGATTTCCTGCTGCATTCAACTCTTCTGTCAATCTTGCCGCTTTTATGTGTTTCCTGATCGCACGGATCTCTTTTTCAAGAATAAAACCTGCAACGATCACGCCATTGTTGTTGCTGCACATAAGTGAACCTACAACTGAACTTCCGCTCACGGAAGTACGACAGGCTACAACGCCAAGTGATTCTTCTAAATCTTTTACTGTATCGGAAGATGCATCGTGTGGGACAAAAACAAGTTCATCGTTGCATGATGCAAATACCCCAAGTACGGGGCTTCCTAATATATTCAACTTTCGTTTCAATTCTGCCCCAAAAAAAAAATTAGTCCTGGGCTAGTTCTGCCTGAACGCCGCCAGCCTCGAACTTTACAGCTCTTACTCTGACTTTTAATGGCGGTTTCATGGAGCCTCTTTCCCAGAGTTTCTCATTTATGGTCTTATCGATTTTGACCTCTTCAATGTCTGTTTTCAGGTGTTTTCCGAGATATGCCCGGACTTTCCTAACTGCGCTTTCCGCTCTCTTCCAGCGCGGAACTTTCCGTGCATCAGAAAGGGGGATAGTATAAATTCTTTCAATATCTGCCATAATAATCACTTTAAACTTTAAGCGTGCTGCGTCTCCAGTTACGTCTCTTCGGATGGGTCATTACATTTCTTTTTGTCTTCACGATAACCCATGCGGGGAGGCGCTGGTTCTGGTTCTGGTGTTTTGCCAGTCGTTTCTTCTTTGCTTTTGTCCTTTGAGTCATAAGAATTCACCAAATAAACTTGAATTGGAATGTCCTCTAGGTATGGATTCATTGATAAAGCTTTTGGATAGATTTTTATACCCTCCTGCCATTAAAACCTACTCAGGGTGATCATAATGGAAAAGTCCTCAAATAAGTCATCAAAGATATCAGGTTTTTATAAGCTAACCCCCGAAGAAAGACTCAAGATAGTAACCGAATACTCAGGTCTCACGGACGAAGAAGCATCAAGTATCAGTGCCACTGGAGCTCTCACACTTGATGCTGCAGACCGGATGGTAGAAAACCTTATCGGGATTATGGAAGTGCCCATGGGTGTGGCTGTAAATTTCCTGATAAACGGCAGGGATTATCTAATTCCCATGGCGATCGAAGAACCATCGGTGATAGCCGCTGCCAGTAATGCGGCAAAGATGGCGCGTGAAGGCGGAGGCTTTACCACGAGCAGCACAGGTCCAGTGATGATAGGACAGATACAGGCTGTGGGGATAGCCGACCCCAATGGTGCAAGATTAAACATCCTTGAGAAAAAAGAGGAATTGATAAGACGAGCTAACGAAGTTGACCCTATTCTTGTGAAGTTCGGTGGCGGCGCAAAGGATGTGGAAGTCAGGGTAATCGACACGCCAGGAGGAAAAATGGTCATAACCCACCTCATAGTGGATTGCAGGGACGCCATGGGCGCAAATGCCGTTAATACGATGGCTGAAACCGTGGCGCCATACATTGGGGAATTGACCGGTGGGCGCGTATATCTGCGTATAATCTCAAATTTTGCAGATAAACGTCTTATGAGAGCAAAAGCGGTTTTCACAAAAGAAACAATAGGAGGAGAAGAGGTAGTGGACGGCATCCTTGCAGCATATCATTTTGCAGCAGGTGATCCGTACAGGGCAGCCACCCATAACAAAGGCATCATGAATGGTGTGACTGCTGCCGTGCTTGCAACTGGAAATGATACAAGAGCAATAGAAGCCGGAGCTCATGTTTATGCCTCGCGGAGCGGAGTTTACCGTCCTTTGTCATCCTACGAAAAAAACGCAAATGGCGACCTTGTGGCAACAATAGAGATGCCAATGGCCGTTGGTCTTGTGGGCGGAGCTACGAAAACGAACCCGATAGCCCGGGCTGCTGTAAAGATCCTTGGCGTAAAGACTGCCACTGAGATGGGAGAAGTATTCGCAGCGTTGGGATTAGCCCAGAATTTCGCTGCCATGCGTGCCCTTGCCACTGAAGGTATCCAGAGAGGTCACATGGAGCTTCACTCAAGGAACGTGGCAATCCAGGCAGGAGCTTCCGGTGATATGGTTGATAAAATAGCACGGATAATGGTCAATGAAAAAAAAGTCAGAGCGGATAGGGCTAAAGAGCTTTTGGATGAGATGATGCTTTAAAAAATAGAGAAATCCGGCAATAAATATTGCCGGACTTATGCCTTTGGTACCCTTTTGTTATATCACATTATCTGGTCAATTATTGAGCCCCTGCTGCCCCTTGTGTTGTTTCTGGTTGAAGCATTCGCTACTTTTATCTTCTGTTCTACTGGAGAACTGTTGCTCATCGGCATGCTTTCAGCTCTTGGACCCATTATCTGTGCTGAGTGGATACCTGTCATTATAGCCATGCAGCGTACCTTACCCTCGTATTCTTTCTTTACTCTTGCGCCCCAGATAACGTTCGCATGGGAGTCCAGCTCGTATGTCAATGAGGAAGCGATCTGTTCTGCTTCAGAGAGAGACATATCCGTTCCGCCAGTGATATGGAGCAAGCAGCCTGTTGCGCCCTTGGTATCAACATCAAGCAGCGGGTGGTTCAATGCCGCTCTTACGACCTCTTTTGCCTTGTCCTGTCCTTTTGCTTCACCGACAAGCATTACTGCAAGTCCTCCGCCCTTCATTATTGCCCTGACGTCAGCGTAGTCAAGGTTGATCAATGATGGCTGGGTGATTGTTTCTGTTATGCCCTTTACGGTCTCTGAGATCAACTGGTCCATTACCGAGAATGCCTGGTCGATAGGGAGATTCGGGACATAGTCAAGCAGCCTGTTGTTATCAAGAACTATTACGGTATCTGCGGCTTTTCTCAGGTCATCCAATCCCTCTTCTGCTTTAAACATCCTTGAGCGCTCTACCTTGAATGGGCTTGTGACCATTCCTATAACGATAGCGCCCTGGTCTTTTGCGACCTGTGCGACTACAGGTGCAACGCCTGTTCCTGTTCCGCCGCCCATGCCTGCTGTTACGAATACAAGGTTTGCGTCCTTAAGAACGTCTTCAAGTGTTCCCCGTGCCAGTTCTGCGGCTCTTCTTCCAACTTCCGGGAAACCGCCAGCGCCCAATCCCCTGGTTATTGATTTGCCGATCAAGATCTTCTTGTCTGCCTGGGTGATATCCAGGTGGATCTTGTCTGTGTTTATTGCGATAGTGTCAGCGCCTGCGACTCCAATATTATAAA
>JAPZAP010000102.1 GCA_027460585.1 Candidatus Methanoperedens sp.
GCTACCACGTTTTCAGGCTCTACATGACATGCCTCTGCAATGACGCCGATTACCTTTTCATCAGGCAACTGGTTTGATTCAAGAGCAATTATAGCATGGTCGTAATCATCTTCATATTTAATTCTCTCAAAAGTTTTCTTGGGTTTAAGAGCAAGCGCTCTTGCAGGACCTGACCCCATGGCGAAGTACTTGTCCACGCTTATCCTCCATCCGGCTTTCTGGGCGCCAAGACATGAAATCGCAGGATGGTCTGTTGTAACATCTACGAATGCCAGCGGTATTTCACCTACCTTGTGCACAGACATAGAACATGCACCGAATCCGCCCATGCAGATTTCAGTAAACATTAGACCTGCTTCATATCCACCGTCAACGTTTATTCCGCAATCTATTACCTTGCCGCCGTTTTTGAGTTCGAGAGCTCTTACTTTCAACTCATCGGACCAATCCATCATATCTTCCACAATTTCCATCGCTTTTTCGTTAACACTTACCAAAATAATTCACCACCAGTGTTTGTAGTAGAGTTAGTAGGCAAAACAGGCTTATAAGGTTTTTGAATTATTATCGTAATAAGCGAAATACTTATAGTTTGTCTTCCCATATGCAATAATTGAGGAGGTTGTGCGATTATTATGGACAAGCAGATAAAAATTCTCGGTTTTGCAGGAAGTTTGCGCAAAGGTTCTTACAATAAAGCAATATTGAGAGCAGCTCTGGAATTATTGCCAGAGGACGCTAAACTTGAAATCTTCGACCTTGAAGGAATTCCCCCTTTTAATAGCGATTTAGATAATATAATGCCTTAAAAAGTTAAGGAATTCAAAGCGAAAATTAGAGCGGCTGATGCACTATTGATCGCAACACCTGAGTACAACTATTCAATACCGGGTGTTCTCAAAAATGCAATTGACTGGGCTTCTCGTCCCTATGGCGACAATGCTTTTGAAGGTAAACCTGCTGCTATTATGAGCGCAGCTACGGGAATGCTTGGGGGTGTGAAGGCGCAATTTCATTTACGGCAGACGTTTGTTTTTATCGATGTACTTGCAATTAACAGACCTGAAGTCGTTGTAACCTTTGCAGGTGAGAAAATCGATGACAAAGGCAGAGTAACTGATGAGAAAACAAGGGAAAAAATAAAAGAATTGCTCAAGGCCTTGGTTGCATGGACTATCAGGTTAAAAGGGGA
>JAPZAP010000103.1 GCA_027460585.1 Candidatus Methanoperedens sp.
AAAAAGTCGATGCCCAGGACGGGATCCGAACCCGTGACCTCCAGATTTCTCAGGAGACTCAAGCGCCTCTTCAAATATACCCTATGAGTCTGGCGCCCTAACCGACTAGGCCACCTGGGCAAACCCTCCCCTACATGCAAGGATGGTATTAAAATATATCGTATTCTGGAACCTGATATCCGCTTCTTTCAATATTATTTAATTGCCTTTTCCGAAAAATCAATGTTGGCTCCTGCCCTGTTCAGGTCTTCAAAAAATCCGGGATACGAAATGCTTATGGATTCTATTGTATCTATGGTCGTCTCGCCTGCCACCATTCCGGCCACAGCCAGCGCCATAACGATCCTGTGATCATCCCAGCCATGAACATTTGCGCCTTTCATCTTCCCGCCTTTTATAATAAGCCGATCTTTTTCCTCGGTAATATCCACGCCCATCTTTTTCAATTCAACTGTCATCGCATGAAGACGGTCTGTTTCCTTATATCTTACATGCTCTGCATTCTCAATTACCATCGAACCCTTTGCTGCGGCGCCAAGAACCGCAAGCGTAGGAACAAGGTCTGGAGTTTTACCGACATCTACTTTAATGCCATGAAGCTCGCTTTTGCTTACTTTTACTTCACCTTTCTTCTTATCCCATGATATCTCTGCTCCCATTTTTCCAAGTATTTCTATCAAAGCGGAATCGCCCTGTTCTGAAGGGTAAAGGTTCTTGACGGTGACATCGCCGCATAGCGCTCCTGCTGCCATCATGTATGAAGCTGAGGAAAAATCCCCCGGAACATTATACGACCTGAGGTCATATTCCTGATCAGGAGGGACTGTGAACGAATTTGCTTTTTCATCCACTATTATCTTTGCTCCTGCATCTTTTAACATATCGATTGTAATATTCACATACGGGCGGGATTTCAGATCTCCGTCGATCATTATTGTGGTCTCATTACTCGCAAATGGGCATGCAATGAGCAATGCAGAAATGAACTGTGAGCTTATCGAACCATCAATATGTATATTTCCACCTTTCATTTTCCCCTTTACAACAATTGGCGCCATTCCATTATTGCGCGTTGAAAAAGCTTCCGCTCCGAGGTCATTTAGCGCTTTAAGAAGGGGCGTGTTTGGTCTTGTCCTTATGCTTGCATCCCCCGTGAGAACAACAGCCCCGTCAACGAGTGAAGATACAGCGGTCATTATTCGAAGGGTAGTCCCTGAATTTGCAACATCAAGCACATTATCGGGAATTCTTACTTTTCCATCAAATCCAGTGATCGTAAGTGCATCTTTTTTTTGTTCAATAGTTGCCCCGAAGGCTTCAGAGGCTCTTATTGTGGCTTTTGTATCCTCGGAGATCAATGGATAATTTACTATTGCTTTTTTTGAGAGGGCTGCTATTGCAATAGCCCTGTGAGTGTAGCTTTTGGACGGAGGAGCATTGGCTGTGCCTTTCAGTTCTGATTTATGGATAGTAAGCTTCATGATGTCGAACACTTTTATTGAAGATGAAACTATTTATAATTTATATCAGGGCGTCGAAAAACAGTTGATTCATCCGGAACAATTAAGTTTATCCATTTGAAATGACATATTTAGGAAAAAAAAGGAAAATATTCCTTTATTGGTAATCAAAACAAATATAAATTTTAATTCAAACAGGTGATAATAAATGGCAAACCAGGTTCAACCAATACTTCCACTTGCGCCGGTAGAGCGCATAATAAGAAAAGCAGGAGCCGACAGGGTCGCAGAAGACGCAGGCGTCGAGCTGGCAAAAGTCCTTGAGGAATATGGCATAGAGATTTCACGCGAAGCCATAACACTTGCAAAACATGCAAAGCGAACAACGGTCAAAGAAGAGGATGTTAGACTGGCTGTTACGAGAATAAAGAAACAGGGTTAAATTTCATTAAATCGTCATTATTTACGGAAAAATCATCGACATAGAACACGGATCTCCACGTATGGCGAAAGCCAAACGTGTGGGCGACGTCAACTAGCGCAACGGTTGACGCGGATGCGTACGTATCCGTGAATATCCGCGCGATCCGTGTCATCCGTGTTCCCGTTTGCGTTGATGAATATATTTTTCATCCATTCGTTTTTAAATAGCGTTATAAAATGACCTTAGAAGAAAATCTTGCTCACAAGTTCAAGAACAAATCTCTCCTGGAACGCGCCCTCACACGCAAAGCCTATGCCTTGGAACAGCATCAGCAAAATAAGGAATGTGAAGACCAGGAGATATATCGGACGCTTGGAGATGCAGTCCTGAAAGCAGTTTTGATCGATCTTTTGGTAAAAAGCGGATGCAGCACAAGAGGGGAAATCACGAGCAGGAAAAAAAGCCTTGAGAGGGAAGAAGGACTTGCAGAGATCAGTAAACGCCTCGGTGTCGGATCTTTTTTGAAACTGGGGAAGGGTGAAGAAAAACAAAAAGCGCAGGAAGAGCCGTATGTGCTTGCAGAAACGTTTGAAGCAATAATCGGGGCAATTTATCTTGATGGTGGGTTTGGCGCTTCAAAGAGAACGATCATGAAATTATTCGAGATTTGAATTATTTTGGCTACTTTAAGGTTTTAAATTAAGATTATTGTGCCTGTTTTCTTAAATCTCCTATCGAGTTCAAAAAAAATAGTAAGAGAGATACAAGATTAATTTATAAAAAAAAACTTAAATATGTGATCTCACATATACAAGAATGTGACTAACATAACACTTTCAATACCAAATGAAGTACATTTTAAAATGAAGACTCATAAAGAAATAAGATGGAGCGAGGTAGTAAGAAGAGCACTAACCGATTATATAGGGAAGCTTGAAGAGAAAGGTTCTGAGATAACAACAAAAGACTTGCTCGAAGAGCTTGGTGATGATTTCAGAAAAAACCTGAGCAAGCTGAGTTTTGAGAAAGCTGAAAAAGAATATAAAAAGATGAAGGATGCAGAGTGGAAAAGAGTCTCTTCAATACAAACAGATTGATCGATGCATACAGGGAAAAGGAAACGCTCGATGGCTATACTACCATACTGAATCTTATAGAGTTCCCAAAAGCGATAGAATTCAATCTCCGAGTCATGTTTCCTTCCAAATCTGATTACCATCTGGCTTTAAAAATTTCAACCGAACTGCTAAAGGCTGGAAAACCAATACCTGCTGTGGATTCGGTGATTGCAGCAGTTGTTTATAACAATAAATTAAAACTTGTGACAAAAGATAAACATTTTCTTTTTATTAAAAAAGTCATGAAAGATTTCATGGTCGATGTGGTATGATGGTAAAGGTGCATGGCATGGATTATGAGAAGTATATTCAGGATAAAAGAACAATAGATGCAGTTGTCAGGAACTTGGAAATACTGTAGTTTTAAGAAGAATCTCAATTAATAACTCTTGAAATATTTCCACAGTATGTGATTTTTCATGAAATGTTTAATTTGATCAAAAAAAATCATAATAATCATTTTCTGGAAGATAAGCAAATAAATTCGATAATAATGTAGAAATTTAAAACGAATTCTTCGAGTGTTGGTTTTTAATCCAAAAGAATAGAGTCAATATAAAGTCCATCCAATCCGAAGGTAATATGTACAATAATTTACCTCATGTAACCAAATGAAACTGAATCTACCCGAAGCCCAAGCATTCCTGATGGTCAGTGAGAGCGAACATAACGCTGATATGTATTATGCTAGCGGATTCCTGGCTTATGATTCATTCATTTACCTGAATTCTGATAAAGATACGATCCTTATTTCAGACATGGAACTTGGAAGAGCGACAAAAGAATCAAAAGTCCATGAAGTGATTCCCACATCCAGATTCAACATAATGGAAAAGATCCGCAAAAACAAGGATGCTGATGTTGCATATAGCGAAATGATAGTTGAATTTCTCCAATCCTTGAATTTGAATCGAATCGCAGTGCCATATAATTTTCCTGTACAACTTGCCGATAGCCTTCGAATAGCAGGTCTTGAGATTATCCCGATAAAAAGCCCGCTGCGTGAAATGCGCGAAATAAAAAACAAAAAAGAGATCATCGCGATCCAGTATGCACAGAAAGCGGGCGAAAAAGCGTTGGCAGAAGGTATAAAAGCAATAAAAAACGCCTCAAACCGTGGAGGAGTTTTATACTATGAAAATACACCCCTTAAAACTGAAGATGTAAGGACTATTATTGATAGATCCCTCCTATCCCTGGGCTGCGAGGCGCCGGATATTATTATCGCATGCGGACGCGGCAGCGCCGATCCTCACTGGAAAGGAGAAGGAGCTATTCTTGCGGATGAACCCATAGTCATAGACATGGTGCCGCGCTCGAAAAAGGAAAGATATTATTCGGACATGACAAGAACCGTATTGCATGGTATCCCAACAGATGAACTTAAGGATATGTATAAGGCGGTGCTTGATTCCCAATCTGCCGCGATCAATAAGATCAAAGCCGGGGTCACAGGCGCATATATCCATAACATCGTGTGCGATGTGCTGGAAGAAAGAGGGTACGAAACAGCCAGGGGCAAGAGCAAAGAATTCACAGAAGGCTTTACCCATTCAACCGGGCATGGGGTCGGGCTTGACATCCATGAAGGACCAAGCCTTAGCGAGAGCGGAAAAGAATTAAAAGCCGGATGCGTGGTGACAGTTGAACCCGGCCTATATTATAGGAGCATTGGCGGCGTCCGTCTTGAGGATGTTGTTGTTGTTACCAGGAACGGATGCAAGAATTTAACTATGTTTGAAAAGAATCTGGTGTTATAATGACCGAAACTGATGAAATAATCGAGAAATACAGAAGGGCAGGAAGGATACTGTCCGAGGTCCGGGCACAGGCGGCAGAAAAAGTAATTGAAGGCGCAAGTCTTCTTATGGTCGCGGAATTCGCGGAAAACCTTATTCGAGAGAAGGGGGGAGAACCTGCATTTCCTGTGAACATCTCACGAAATGACGAGGCAGCTCACTCAACCCCCTGCCTGAATGATAAAGCTGTGTTTGGAAAAGATATCGTCAAACTTGATATCGGCGTTCATATAGATGGATACATTGCCGATACTGCAATAACCGTTGACCTTTCGGGAAATCCAAAGCTTGTCGAAGCAGCAGAAGCTGCTCTTGAAGAGGCAATAAAATTCATTCATGCCGGCGTTAACACTTCAGACATTGGCGGCGTGATCGAAGATACCATAGCTTCGTACGGCTATAAACCCATAATCAACCTCACAGGACACGGACTTGCCCAGTATATCCAGCATGCTCCTCCGGCTATCCCTAATAAGAGAATGCCGGGTGGGGTAATACTTGAAGAAGGCGATATAATTGCGATAGAACCCTTTGCCACAAATGGCGCGGGAAAGATACACGATGCAGGAAGC
>JAPZAP010000104.1 GCA_027460585.1 Candidatus Methanoperedens sp.
CATCCAGCCTGTAGAAAGTCCCGTCGCATTCCATAGCATCGATCACGCCGGGTATTACGACATCAGAAGCTAATGTTGTCGGGCATGGTGCAATGTCAATGCATGACATGGGTATCTCCTTGAGGTATTCAGCACACGTTGCGGGGAAATGGGAGACAAGATCAGCCGACATCACAAACGCAGCATCCACATCCCTTTCCCTGAGTAGATCAACAGCCGTGTACTCACCCGGATTATATCGTGGGAATCCGCGGGCAAAGTCCAGCCCGAAGGGGTAGCCGTATAGATAAGATGCTATCTGGTTAAATCCCGCCACATTGCAATGACCGCGAAGTGCTCCGATTACGAACTTGGTGTGGTTGTTGAGTTCTTTTACAAGGTTTAATGCAAGCTCGGTATTCCTGTGTTTACCATATGATGATGCTAATCCCAGGCCAACGTATATCGAACCGAAGTTGGTGCTTTTCATCATCTCAAGCATCTGTTCCATAGTAGAAATGGAAACTCCCGTTATCTCTTCAACCGAAGGATGAGGCTTCTTACCGTGCAGAAGTGTCAGGAGGGCTGACAGCAGTTCATAATCCGTGTTAGGTTTAAGTTGCACATGCAGGTCTGAAGCATCTGCGGTGATCGACTTCCTCGGATCAACAGTGATTATAGTCCTGTCAAACCTTCCTCTCTTTGTCCAGTATCCCCGCGGGAATACGCTGTAACGCGACATATGCCTTGGCATGGATTCAAGCGGATTGGCTCCCCAGTAAATCGCAAGGCTGCTCCTGAGCTTTGGCTGGCCCGCAGTGGATCCGACCCTTCCGGCTTCCTGAATACCCATAGCAGTCGGCCCATGGCACTCAGTAGCGTTGGAATCAACCACTGCACCAAGGTATTCGGCAATATGCAGACCCACTTCCATTGCTTCGCATGAGGTCTCACTTCCCATGAAAAGAAGAGGACGTTTTGCGTTAACAAGGATTTCGGCAGCCTTGTCCAGTGCTTCATTCCATTGCGCTTTCCTGAAGGTTCCGTTTTCTTTTATCTGCGGCTCTTTTATCCTGTGATGGCTTACAATTTCATGGAATTTGGCATTGCCCATCTTGCAGGCGTTCTTCACAGTAATGTTTTCGCCATCGTAATCCACCTGTATATCATCACATGATGCCCCGCACACCGGGCAGATAATGTTCTTGCTGATCATGTTATCTCCTTCCTGCATAGAGTTTCAATACAATGTCTTCTGCAGTTTTCACTTCTTCTTCCGTGGCTTCTATGAACACCGGACTTCCCTTGTAGAGAGGAGACCCTGTGGAGAAAGTCTCAGGTTCTACAACCACATTTGGCCATATCGATCTTGGCATGAATATCTGTTCCTCTGTCACCGAATCCTCACATTTTGCAGTGACAACGACCTCGCGCGTTTCATCACGTGAAATTATCTTAACACGCTGCGGACAGCCAAGTTCTTTGAATATCCTGGGATGGATCACCGCCACCGCACATTCCTCCTGGTATTCAGGTGAAAGTTTGTCTCCGCCCTTGGCAAGCCTGCCTTCGTTAATCGTGCTTCCTGAGTTCAATAATACCCTGATCCTCATTCTTCACACCTCCTCATTGGCATCTTTTGATGCATACAAAATTCCTTTTGGTGATTTACTTATCGCATAGTCGCCCGTGAATTTCATGAATTCTCCTGACAGCACCGTTTCACCGGCTTTCGGGTTCTTTTCAGTGCCTGCATACTCAAATCCTGGCGATAATTGTTTGATCTTCCCGCTTACGACAAAAATACCGCCTGACATTTGCGCGCCCACGCCGCGAATGGCATCGCCTTTTACGACAATCAGGCCATTATTCATTCTTATCCCTGCGAAATTCTCAACGCTTCCGCCAACATGGATCTCTCCGCCGCTCATTCCGCCTCCGAGCTGGCTCCTGGCGTTACCGTCGATAATTATCTTCCCTCCATTCATTCCGCGCCAGCTTCCCCTGTAGGCGCACCCAACGTGGTCGCCGGCATTTCCAATTATATGCAAAGTCCCGCCCTTCATCTCCATGCCAGCCCATGAGCCTGCATCGCCTTTCACGAGGATACTTCCTCCTGTCATTTCAGAGCCCACATGCATGCCAGCAGAGCCTTCTACCACTATCTCACCAGCATTCATGCCATGTCCGATATGCTTCACCCTGGGGACATCACCCTGGACAATGATCTTTGTATCCGCCGCTGCGCTACCTGCGCTTCCTTCAACATCGAAGAACTCGGAAAGCGCAAGTTGTTTTGCTCCCTGCCACACGATCATCTCTTCTATTTCACTTGTCGTTTTTCCCGCAAAGATATCCGGGTTTATTACCTCTGCTTCTACCATGATATCGATGCTTCCTTTTGGCCGCAGTATTATTTCAGTCATCACTTTCACCTCACCACGATCGCTTCAAGAGGTTTGTTTACCTGCACAGGCGAAGGATTACGAATATACTTGTCAGGTACCGGGTAATTCGCAAAGCCCAGGGTGTAGTACTTGAACCACTGTTTAACGTCTTTCAACATTTCTTTCTCAATCCCGTCATCCATATGAGCTTCGCTGAAGAATGTCCTTCCCTGGGGAACCGATAGAATCTGCCCGTCCTGTGCCACAACTCCGCCGTCCTTTATGGTGTAAGCGGCATTCTGGAACCCTCGTATGATCTTTGTATAGTCATTAGCATCAAATGTCGCCGGATCGAAGTCGTATATGGTAACATCTCCATCCGCTCCTGCTCCAAGGTGTCCTTTCCTGTGAGCTATCCCGACAGTCTTTGCAGGATTTGCCCTTGTAAGGATCGCTATATCGTTAAGTGTCATCTCCCGGTCAGTGCCACCAAGGCTGCTTCTATCCTGCGCCCACTTGTGGCATTGCGCAAAAGTGGCATCTCTTGCTTTCTTTGACATGAGCCATGTGATAACCTGCGGGTATTTTGTGAATGGACCTCCGTTAGGATGGTCTGTTGTCATAATGGTCTTCCAGGGATCGTTGACAAGAAGCAATAGCTCAAGCCCTATAGCCCATTCCACGCTGTGTACCGGATTTGCTTTCAGGTAATTGAATGAAAGTATGCCAGAACCACACTCAAGCTCAATGTCCTTATTAGACCACTTGTTGCCGGTTAATTTATAAAGATGATGTATTGCAGGTCCATCCCCGGTCATTACGGTTGCAGGCCCGAAGGGAACAGCGCCATTATCAATCACTACATGATCCGTCTTATTTACATAATCTATAATACCCTTTGCCCCGGACTCAAAATCTCCCCATGAAGTACCACCGAACGAGTTGAACTGGGCATGCGCCATATATACACTCTGTTTTCTCTGTGGATCGATTTTTGTCTTTTGCCATTCTACATCCATCTTGCATTTGACTTTCACATCTCGTGTCACTTCAAGAGAATCCCTTGTAGTTTCCCAGCATCCGGGATGTCCCAGATTATTGGCATGAAGGTGCAATGACATGGGCATTCCCAGCATTTCGTTTACTTCTGCAAGTCCGTGAATAACTTCCCTTGGAGTTATCCCAAAATGTATATTTGGCTCATCAAGGGAACTCACGTTTTGTCCCCAGCCCCAGTTCTCAACCCCCGCCGGATTGACGCACTTTATGCCGTATGCTTTATGCGTTCTCATCATCCATGCGGTGTATGCTGCGGCTTTCTCGATGTTCCCTTCCTTGAGGTAGCGCATAATGAACCAGTTATTGCCAAGTACCAGATATCCGCCCATGTCCAGGATAGGTGTGTTGCGAATCTCTTCATGGGTATGCCGGGCTTCCATAGGAGGTATCGCCGCTTCAAAGACTGTTGTATATCCCATTTTTGCATAATCATAGCCCTGGACGTAAACCGAAGGCACAGTATTCCCGCTGCC
Source organism: Candidatus Methanoperedens sp. (assembly GCA_027460585.1). Lineage (GTDB taxonomy): Archaea > Halobacteriota > Methanosarcinia > Methanosarcinales > Methanoperedenaceae > Methanoperedens. The sequence continues at coordinate 3,899 of JAPZAP010000104.1, forward strand.
GCTGTGAGTGATGTCCGTTTTCTTTGTCACCCATTTATAGCGGTCTTCGGGACACATCATCCTTCCTCCATTCACCTTTGCGCCGGCGACATGAGAGTGCGAATCAACCCCTCCTGGCATTACCGTCTTGCCCTTTGCATCAATAACTTTTGCATCCCGCAAGCTGCTGCCTTTGAGATCATCTACGATCTTACCATCTTTGATAAATATGTCTTTTATTTCCCCATCAATTTCATTCAACGGATCAAAAACATATCCGTTTCTAATAACCATTGTGCCTGGCATCATGCCACCTCCTTTTTCTCAATTTGGATCGCATTTTTCATCTGTTCCGGAGTTATGACCTTATACTCGTAGGATTTTGGTAAATCCCTTTTCTCAAGCCATATCGCATCCGTGGGACATATCATGCTGCATGTGGCACATGAGCCGCATACTTCCTGATCCACTACTTTCACTTTGCCGTTCTCAACCTCAAGCAGCGGCTTGATGTCGATTTCATTCAGATGTCCGGCCCCAAGATAAGGATCCGATAAAGAGTTAACGGGACAGGCAATTACGCAGTTGCCACATCCGAGGCATGCCTCCTCGTCCGTGATGAGCGTTGAGGTCAGGATAGGTCTCGGAGTTGCATGCGCGGTTAGCTTTTTCTCAAATATCTGTTTTTTCTTCATATCAGGAACTATTGCAGTCTTCCTAACTGTTATTGCTCCCACCGGGCAGGCCACGGAACAGGCGCCGCAGTATATGCAGGCGTCAGGCCTGTGTGTAACTTTCTCGACCCTTTCCCCAGCCTTCCATTCCTTGTTAAAAAGAGCATCGCACGGACAGGTATTCACGCAGGTGCGGCATGCCTGGCACACACTCTCATCCCTTGAAAATTCCCCTGAAAATGGTTTTTCCATTGTTATAGCTTCGACCGGACAAATGGAGGCGCACCATCCGCAATGCACGCAGCATTTCTGGTCGATCATGGTTTTTCCTTCTATGCTGAGGCTTCCATCCTGGGCAAGCTTGCGCTTTTGCACTTCGATACATTCCTGCGGGCATACTTCTTCGCACATCCCGCAGCGGACGCATTTTTCATTAACTATAGTGGGCTTCAAAGACCCGTAGAGGTAGGAATCGTCCATCTCAGCCTTGCCTGCTTTTCGTACTTCAAGCGCACCTGTGGGGCATACCTTTGAACACATACCGCATACGAGACATCCACCTTTTCCTTTCTGGAGAAAGTCCTTGTTGATAAGCCCCCGTGCTACCGCTCCCACAGAACCTATCACCAGATCGTCTTTGGGACACATCATCGTACATGTCGCACATCCTATACACTTTTCCGGAAGATATACCAGAGTCTTATCTTCCTTTGTTTCAAACACTACCTCTTTCATTTGTTACTCCTTTAATACTCCAATATTTTCCATACAGGCAAGGCACAGAGCCCCACCGTTTTTCTGAACAAAACTCTCACCGCAATTGATACACAGAGCTATACGTTTGTCTGGTTTCTTCGGCAATTCAATGTCCATGAATTTATATGAGTACACACTTTCCCCGGCATCTATCAGCAGGGAGATAGCCTCTTCGTGAGGAACTTTCCCGGTATTCATGTACCATTCATGAAGTCTGGGATATTGCACCGTTTTTGCAGGATCAAGCACTATCCTGACGCTTCTAACCAGCATCTGATCTTCTGGCGCTTTCTTGTTGACAACGACTGCCATCTTGCCAAAGTCCCTGATCTTCAGTTTCTTGTTCCCGATAGTGCACCCGGCAAGGATCTGGAACGGGTCCGGAAGGCAGCTATACGTTTCACAGGCGACGTACAGTTGTTCTCCGGGATCGGCTTCCAGCAGCCTTTTTGCGATGTTGAGCATCTGAATCCCAATGAATGCGCCTGTGCTAAGATATCCGTGGAATGAACTCACCTGCTTTATCTGAAAAAGAAGATAGGGATCAGTGATTTTTTTTAAGACATCATCCATGAAGATTTCCTTTCCCGGATTTACTTTGAAAGGGTTGCCATAATCTGAATGGATGCAAACACGGGGAGCAGATTTATTCAAATTTGTCACCTCTAAAGAAATATTTTCAGGGACTGGTTACGTTGCCAGCGTCTTCTTCAGGAACGAAAAGCGCTTCCCCGAATTTATCCTTGCCATAATTTCTTATGATGTCCTGTCCCTGCGCAGATGTCGCATAGTTAATATATTTCATTGCAAGGTCGTATTTCACATTAGGGAATTTGGCAGGATTCACAGCCATGACATGATAAGGATTGAACAGATATTTCTGGTCAGACTCGAAAAGGATAGTCAGTTTTATTTTATCTTTCATTGCAAGATAAGTTCCCCGGTCTGAGAGCGTATAGCCATTCATTATGTCGGCAGTCGTGATAGTGTCTCCCATACCTTTTCCTATTGATTGGTACCATGTTCCTGCCGGGGTGATGTTAGCGGATTTCCAAATCGATAATTCCATTATCTGTGTGCCTGAATTGTCGCCTCTGGACACGAATGGTGACTGCTTTGCTGCGACCTTCCTGAACGCATCGGTTGCATTGCTTGCATTCCTGATCCCCGCAGGGTCATTATCAGGTCCGATGATCACGAAATAATTGTACATCATATAAGTGCGATTAATGAAACTTCCGTTAGCTACGGCTTTTAATTCAGCCTGTACTGCATGAACCATTAATACGTCTGCTGCACCGAGTTCGCCATTGGCTATTGCCTTGCCTGTACCCTCGCATAGCGTTGATATTTTTACATTATTTTCCTGCTCGAACTTTTTGTTAAAGACGTCCAGCAGCCCTGTATCGCATGTAGAAGTTGTTGTGGATAAACGCAATTCCGAGGGAGAGGAAGTTGTTGTTGGAGTTGAGGTCGGAGTTGTATTCCCAGCCGGTGCCTGCTGGACGCAGCCAGCAAAAAGTGATATCAAAACTGATACTAATAATATCTTTGCAAATAGATTCTTCATATTATTACCGCCTTATGTTTACTCAAACATAACGCATATTAATAAAAGTTTCGAAAAAAGTCTGATAATTATATTTGCTTAATTCTTTTCAAGAACAATGGAAATTCAAGACAGGATAGACAGGATTGACAGGATACGAGCAAATTGCATATCCTGTTTATCCTGTAAATCCTGTCAAAAGAATAGAGTGCAGAAAATATAATTCACTCTTTCCCGATCATAACTTCCGTAGCCTTTACGATCGCTGCAACCGTATCGTCTTTCTTAAGATCGAGAGAATCCGCAGCCTCTTTTGTAATTACAGCGGTTATTATCGTCGGTTCGATCGCTATCTTTACTTTTGCGATGAGACCTTCCTTCTCGACTTCAAGCACCTTTCCCTTCATCTGGTTCCTTGCCGATATTTTCATGCCAATCACCTCCCAGAAAGTTTTATCATAGATGGTTTCCGTTAATATATTCTGGTAATTATTATATTCTTCAAGTAAGGATATTGATTTCTGTGTAAGGAACGTACCCTGGTCCATGCCCCCTCGTTTTTTTATAATTATTGGTTCCCCGATTATCTCCTCGATCTCTTTGAGAAGAAGCCATGCATGTTTATAAGATATACCCATTTTCTTACATGCCTTATTTAATGACCCCTCATCATTTATCGCTTTTAAAAGAGCCGCTTTTCCCTCCCCGATAATCGGCTCGTCTTTGTCGCTTACCAGCCACAATTTAGCCCTGGCAAGAGTTCGTGTCATAACTCCTTTATCTTTTGTGCGGCTTTTTGGACATTCATAATTACAAGACCCATCTGGACATTCCTGCCAGTCAATGCGATGAGGAGGGCATGCTCGCCGGCTCGGACGGTTACCACCATATGATTCTTTGATTCATATAATAGCATATCGATATTCTCACCTGAGAGTTCTTCCATGGTATCACCGGCACGTTTATAGGTAGCTGCTCCATAAGCCGCAAATATTTCCTTTTGCCTTAAATCCGACCTGGTGCACGCCATGATTAGCCCATCATGCGTCACGATAGCAGTGCTAATGATGTCCCCGGTGGAATTTTCCAATTCTGAAAGTGCAATTAAATACAATTCGGCTTTGGTGGTCATGTCAAGTTCACGAGATTCGATTGGACAAATTAATAAACATTTTTCTCAGGACAATCATGGACATAATCGCAAACACACCGAATAATGTCTCCATTATCTCACGTATGGAATAAGGCACGGGACAACTCAGATTGTTGAGCAATCCCAGGAATTTCCATAAAAGGGCAAAAATAGCTGCAAAATGGAAAAACATATAGAAATTTATAAAACCTCCTGTTGATTTTATTCCAAGCAAATATGTCGTATAGATAGTAATTGAACTCCCAATTATCCATACAATATTTTCCAGGTTAGACATTATGCCTGTAATTTCTTCTGTTCTTTTCCCGGAAAAAATGAGGAATATGAAGATGACCGGAACCAGGAACATCAATGCAAACGGGGGAATGATCATCGGTCCTGAAATCGTTTTTCTCATATATAATTTAATATATATGAAGATCATGGCAGAAGTCATAAATATTGCAGACCACACGCCGAAGATGTATCTTACTGAGTCTAAGAACGGCGATTTGGTCAGGTGACCCAGTTCACGTACACCGAAAAATAAAAAAGTCATAAATAAGAAAGACCATACCAATTCACCCACATTCCAGATATGCCGGTACCTGTATGCTGATATGACAAGGATGAGGGATCCCCACCAGAAAATGTTGGAGAGGATAACGTGTAATCCGATGGTTTCTTCGACCCCATACAAAAAAGAATTCTCAATCATTAGAACTATTATTATTTAATCTGATATATGAGTCTTTTCGCTTAATAAAGGTTTAATATACCTGTCATTCATAATGGTTGATCATGGAATGCCTTGACCTTCAGGGTAAAGTATGCCCCTTTGTATTATTTTATACAAAGAAAAAACTGGAAACAATACCGTGTGGTGAAAAACTGGAAGTAATAACGGACGATCCCACTGCAAAAGAAACTATTTCGGGCTGGTGCAAGTCGCACCGCCATGAGATATTGGATATTAGCGCGGCGGATCGGCATTTGAAAATCATTATTTTGAAAAAATAGAGCGTGCAAAACATTTATCCTGATTGGAACTAACAGGGAAAAACATGAAGCTTTTCGTCCCATCACCGGGAGACATCAACAGCCTCAAGGAATTAATGACTGCAAAGGAGAAGATATACTCCATTTTCATGGCAGGCTCGCCTGATTATATCGGTACCGGAAGAAGCAACCTTGCCTCTCCCCAGCTTGAAGATATTAAGGAGCAGACTGATTTTGTCCATAAGAACGGTGTGAAGATGGAACTTGTTCTTAATTCAAGCTGCATGGGCGGACGCCAGCTTACTCCTGAAGGTTACAGGATAAACAACTGGTATATCGAAAAACTGGTGGATATCGGGATTGACTCAATTGTCGTTGCCGACCCTTATCTTGTGGAGACCATTTCAAATAATTTTGATGTTGATGTGGTAGTTTCGGTGCTTGCTTTTGTGGATTCCCCCCAGAAAGCTGAATTCTTCCAGGACCTGGGCGCAAGTTCAATTGTCATAGATTCGAATGTAAACCGTCATTTTGATGTGCTTCATGCAATAAGGGATTCGGTGGATTGCGAACTAAAGCTTCTTATCAACGAAGGATGCCTGTACCGATGTCCTTTCAGGTATGCGCACTTTAATTTCTTCTCCCATGCTTTCGGGCCGGAGCCAAGACCCAATGTGCTGGACGATTATTATTACCTGAAATGTCTTGAGTTAAGGATCGAAGCACCCGAACAGATCATAAAATCCCCGTGGATACGACCTGAGGATATCAAGCTTTATAAGGATATTACCGATGTTTACAAAATAGGCGGAAGGACTCATTTCGTGGATTGGATCCTTAATTGTGTGAATGCTTACCACAATGAAAGCTATGACGGGAATCTCATGGATCTCCTGGATTGCCCGAAGGATCTGAAAGACCTGTTCTATATTCCCAATAAAAGCCTCGATGGCATCCTTGAAAAACAGTGGATGAACTGTAAGAAGGTATGCAACAAGTGCGGTTATTGCAGGAATCTTACAAAGAAAGTAACGCAGGTATATTCAAACGGCGGAACAGATACAGAGAAGTGCATGCCATGGGAAACATATTCGGTGAAAACATGATCACGACAGAACTTTTAAAGAACAGGGCAGGATTTGAAGAAAAGATACGAAAACTGATAGGCAGGCCAATACTTTTGATAGAACTTGACCTATTTGCACTCCCATGCGGATGCGCAGGGATAACAGCGAACATGCGCGGGCTGGAAGTAGACGACCTTGAGGTTTTTGAGCCGCAACTGATAGCGCTTCTTAAGGAAATGGCAGCAAACCTGGATGTCAAACCGACTGTAAGTTTTGCACGCCTTGTACCCGGAAGTTCGATCGTGGCATCCCTTAACTGGCGAACGCTGTGCCAGCGCTGCTATCCTGAATTCGCACGGGGGGAAGGGAAAACACCAAGACCGGATCTTTATTTATTGCAGTTTGAGCGGCGAAAATAGGTCTTCATGGAAATATTACAAATTTTAACGGATTAATCTTCCAATTATTCCTTCAAGTTCAAATTTCGCCAGATAGCGTTTTCGCCTACTATTGGCGGCTTGCCTTTCTGCCTTTCGCTATGTCATTGGCTCAATCATCAGTTCTAATTAATATAAACTGTTTTCAACCAAAAGAATTAATACCTTTATGAACTTTATATAAACCAGGAATGTAATTGTTCCAAAAACGGTTGTGGGAATTTTTGAGTGGTGATAAAGAATGGTTAGTAATAAATTGTGCGGAGGGCATGCCCTCAGGATAGCGGTTGGAATAACTACGCTGGTATTGTTGATGGCGTGCGGGGCGGAGGCGCTTTCAAACAGGAATATATCGTCACAAGGTGATATTAATAATAGCTTTATTATGCATCGCCTGGATGCGGGGATAACCTCTAATCGGGATTCAGGCATGATGTTCAGAAATGCAACCGGGGAGTTGACTTCAAAAGGATTGAAAGCTGAATCCCGCATTGGGCGCATACAAGAAAACAAAAACCTTCATGTCAAGAGTATAGAAGAGGCGGCGGTTAGGATACCGGCATATTCAGATTGGTTCATCAACGACAATGCAACAGGCGGGGACTGCATCTCTATTGGTACATGGAATGTTGTATCGAAGACTTGCACGCTGACAACTGACTTAACCAGAACAATAGAGATTGGTAGCGACAGCATAACCCTTGACGGCAATGGTCATACAATAACAGGAAGCAGCTCAAGTTACGGGATTTATCTTTCAGGAAGAAGTGGTGTCACGATAAAGAATACAAATGTCAGGTCCTTCTACTACGGCATATATCTGGACCATTCCAATAACAATACACTGAGCGGTAACAATGCTTCGAACAATAGGGGAGGGGACGGCATAAATTTGTACGATTCCAATTACAATATGCTAAGCGGCAATATTGCAAACTCGAACAACGATGACGGTATCGAATTGTACTCGTCCGGCAACAACACGCTAAGCGGCAACAAGGCGTCGAACAATAGAGAAGGGGACGGCATATATTTGTGCGATTCCAATAACAACATGTTAAGCGGCAATAATGCGAACTCGAACAACGATGACGGCATCGAATTGTACTCGTCCGGCAACAATACGCTGAGCGGTAACAGTGCCTCGAATAACTCAAACGGCATATATCTGTACTATTCCAGCTACAACATACTCTTTAACAACACAATGGAGGAAAATTCAATTAATTTTGGATTATTCGGATGGTCAGAGTCAGATTTTAACAACCAGATTGACTTTGGCAATACTGTAGATGGGAAGCCGGTATATTATGTTAAAAATGGAAAGAATAATGTGTATGATTCTTCGACTAATGCAGGAACCTTCTACTGTATAAGCTGTCTAAATGTCACCATAAAAGATATAGGATTATTAAAAAATGATGTCGGAATACTCTTCTGGAACACCACAAGTTCAAAAATACAAAACGTAACCGTTTCAAACAACGGCGACGGCATCGTTTTGTTAGAATCCGGCAATAACACACTGAGCGGCAACAATGTTTACTCAAACGACTACGACGGCATCGAATTGTACTCGTCCGGCAGCAACACGCTAAGCGGCAACAATGCCAACTTGAACGACTACGACGGCATATATCTGGAATCTTCCAGTTACAACACGCTAAGAGGCAACAATGCTACCTCGAACAACGACGATGGAATCGATTTGGACGATTCAAACAATAATACGATCAGCGGTAACAATGCCTCGAATAATTCCTACGGCATATATCTGTACGATTCGGGCAACAACATTCTCTTTAACAATACAATGACAGCAAATTCATTTAATTTTGGTTTATCCGGATCGTCAGATTCAGACTTTAACAACCAGGTTGACTACAGCAATACTGTGGATGACAAGCCAATATATTACGTTAAAAACGCAAACAATACTGTTTATGATTTTACGACCAATGCAGGAACCTTCTACTGCATAAGCTGTCTAAATGTCACCATAAAAGACATGGAATTATCAAAAAATGAGGTCGGAATACTCTTCTGGAACACCTCCATTTCAAAAATACAAAATGTAACCGTTTCGAACAACTCTGAAGGCATCGTTTTGTTGGAGTCCGGCAACAGCACGCTGAGCAGAAACAATGCCTCGAACAACGGCGTCGGCATCGAATTGTACCTGTCCGGTAACAACACGATGAGCGACAACAAAGTTAACTCAAACAACGACGCCGGCATCGTTTTGTTGGATTCCGGCAACAGCACGCTGAGCAGCAACAATGCTTCGAACAACTTTGACGGCATCGTTTTGTTGGATTCAAGCAAAAGCACGCTGAGCGGCAATATTGCGTCGAACAACGACGTCGGGATCGTTTTGTTACAGTCCGGCAGCAGCACGCTGAGCGGCAACAATCTCTCAAACAGCTATGACGGCATCGTTTTGTTGGATTCCGGCAACAGCAGGCTGATCGACAACAATGCCTCGAATAACTCCTACGGCATATATCTGGAATATTCCAGCAACAACACGCTCAGCGGCAACAATGCTTCGAATAATACCTATGGAATATATATGGACTCTTCCAGCAACAACATGCTCTTTAACAACACAATGACGGAAAATTCATTTAATTTTGGTTTATACGGATGGTCAGAGTCAGATTTTAACAACCAGATTGACTACAGCAATACGGTAGATGGTAAGCCGATATATTATGTTAAAAATGCAAAGAATACTGTTTATGATTCTTCGACCAATGCAGGAACCTTCTACTGCATAAGCTGTCTAAATGTCACCATAAAAGACATAGAATTACTAAGAAACGATGTCGGAATACTCTTCTGGAACACCACAAGTTCAAAAATACAAAACGTAAACGTTTCAAACAATGACGATGGCATCGTTTTGTTGGATTCCGGCAACAACATCCTGAGCGGCAACAATGTCAACTCGAACAAAGACGACGGCATATATCTGGACTCTTCCAGTAACAACACGCTAAGCGGCAATAATGCTAACTTGAACCACGACGACGGCATGTATCTGGGCTATTCAAGCAACAACATGCTCAGAGGTAACAATGCTGACTCGAACAAAGACTTCGGCATATACCTGGACAGTACCAGCAACAATATACTTTTTAACAACACAATGACAGAAAATTCATTCAATTTTGGTTTATATGGATGGTCAGATTCAGATTTTAATAACCAGATTGACCGCACCAATACTGTAGATGGTAAGCCGATATATTACGTTAAAAATGCAATCAATACCGTTTATGATTCTTCGACAAATGCAGGAATCTTCTACTGCATAAGCTGTCTAAATGTCACCATAAAAGACATAGAGGTATTAAAAAACGATATCGGAATACTCTTCTGGAACACCACAAGTTCAAAAATACAAAACGTAACCATTTCAAACAACGACGACGGCATCGTTTTGTTGGAGTCCGGCAACAACATGCTGACTGGCAACAATATTAAATCGAACGACTATGACGGTATATATATGGACTCTTCCAGTTACAACACGTTGAATGGCAACAATGTTAACTCGAACAACGACGCTGGCATCATTTTGTACGATTCAGGCAACAACCAAATTTATGACAACGTATTTAACAACACTAACAATTTTTATTTAGACGAATCGGTAAGTATCTGGAACATCAAGAAAACACCGGGTACAAATATCATCGGCGGTTCATACCTGGGCGGCAACTTCTGGGCAAATCCATCTGGCACCGGCTTCAGCCAGACCTGCTCAGATGCAAATAGCGATGAGTTATGCGATTCAGAATATGTACTTGATAGTAACAATATAGATTATCTGCCGCTTTCAATGAACCTGGAAACTATAGTTCCACTGCCGATTGACCCGGCTACAGGTAAAGTAAATGCCACGATCATCCCATTGTCAGGGAACGTATCAATAACAATTCCAAATGGAACGGTAGCCGTTGATGAAAATGGAAATTCACTGATAAATCTATCGATTGATACAAGTGTCAGTCTTACAACGAATGCTACCTTAAAATTGTCAGACAATGATGGGGTGACAGGATCTGCCATAGAGTTAAAACCCGAAGGCGCCAGGTTTGATCCGCCGATCCAGATAAGATTTAACTATTCTCATCCATTACCAGGAGGGGTCGATGAGAATAGCCTGACTGTCCGCTACTTTAACACCACTTTAAATGGTTGGGAAGTTATGCATACGGTTGAGCTTAATACGGCCCAAAATTATATAATAGCGAATATTTCCCATTTCAGTACATTTGCCCTGATTGGAACAAAACCCATATCTGGCGGAGGAGGTGGAAGCAGCAGCGGCGGCACATACCCGCCAGGTTATGGCACCACTACAACAACGAAAACACCAGCACCAACAACGACTTCGGTGGCTACGGCAACACCGGCGTCGCAGAGTCCGGAAGTGCCCACGCAAACGGTCAAACCTGAAGTAACAGTGACAACAGCGACCCCGGCGCCAACAGCAAAATCGTCAGGTTTTGGAGCAATAATTGCTGTATTTGCAATAGCAATGATCGCCTCACTGTTAAAGAACAATAGAAATAGAAGATGAGTGAGATCATCTTCTCCTTTTTTTAGTAATTATATAACAACACCTTTAAGCTTGAATATGTTAAAAAATCATCAAAAACCGATGCAGTAGCAGTAATTATGTTTATCGCACCTGATTGAATGGATATTACCTGACATTAAGGATTTAAAAGGCTGCAAAATCTTGTTTTTTATGAGGAATCATCGAGGATATTTATTAAGGAAGAATCACATATAAAATCATCATGTTTCCAAATAATTCTCCCGTTGTCCAATTTCCCCCAAGAATGGCGTTGAGGAGGATGCACCCTGAGCCCTGAAAGGAGTTCTATTCAAAATATAGTCAAGAACCTAATTTATTTCACAAAATGCCAAACACTTTGCGCTCTTTGCGTCCTTTGCGGTGCACGATTTTTTTCACCGCAAAGATCGCAAAGGACGCAAAGATAGTTTGAATTGTTTGGTATTCAACTATAAATCTGAAAAACAGAGAAAAACAACAAAAAAAATACTAAAAAAGACACGAATTTTATGGACTTCACCCCTCTCATTTCAACATTCGCTCTTATCGCCCTGGCTGAACTTGGCGATAAAACACAGCTCACAGTAATTGCATTATCCGCAAGATACGATCGGAAAAAAGTATTCTCAGGCGTTGTCCTTGCCTTTGTACTTGTGACAGGGCTTGGCGTCCTGGTGGGCGAAGGATTATTAAAGATAATTCCGGAACACATGATAAAAATTATCGCCGGCATTATGTTCGTGGTCTTCGGGATATGGATGCTTCTATCAAAGGAAAATTGCGAAAAAGAAGAAAATCCGCGTGTCCTCAATCCTTTCATTTCCACATTCAGTATGATATCACTGGCAGAAATGGGGGATAAGACGCAGCTTACAGCGATCACACTTTCGGCGAAATATGATTCTCCTTATCTTGTTTTCCTTGGGGCTGTCTTTGCCCTTGTAATGATAAGCCTTCTTGGGATATTTGCCGGCAGGAAGCTTTGTGAGATAGCGCCGCTGGCAAAGATCAAGCTGGGTGCAGCGGTAATGTTTATTTTTTTCGGGATAATGTTCATTGCGGGGTATTAGAGAGACTTATTATTGTTTTCTGGTTATGAACAAAAAAAACCACCGAGCGCACAGAGGACACAGAGAACGATTACCTCTGTGATCTGTGCGTACTCTGTCGATTCCTGATATAAAAATCTCACCGCAAAGAACGCTAAGTTCGCAAAGATTATTGCAGCTATGCTTTGCGTTATTTGCGAACTTCGCGGTGATTAATTCTTAGCAAGGTACATGGATGGAACCCCGATCTCTTTATACCAAAGAAATATAATAAGATGATATATGATTTCACACATCTTTGGTGAGATAGCGCAATCCGGCGAAGGGTATGTCGTAATTGATGTGGCGGGTATCGGATACCATGTGAACGTTCCAAAATCGATATCACAAGAACTTGCAGGCAGGAAAGAAAAAGTGAAACTCCATACATACCTCCATGTCAGGGAAGATGCTCTTATTCTCTATGGTTTCCTGGAACAGAGCCAGCTTGAGATGTTCAAGCTACTGATAAGCGTTACAAGAGTTGGACCTGCTATCGCAATGAACATTTTGTCCCAGATAAAGATAGAAGAGCTTGCAGCTGCCATAATCCATGAGGATGAAAAAGTCCTTACACACATATCTGGTGTGGGTGCAAAGAATGCTAAAAGGCTGATACTTGAATTGAAGGATAAGATGAAAAAGAAAATGGAAGGAGTTACACTTGCGGTTAGCAGCGTAAATTATGATGCGGTATCTGCGCTTGTTTCGCTTGGATTCCCAAGACAGGAAGCGCAAAGGGCGGTGGAAGCTGTTTCGGTAGGTGGTGGTTCCGTGGAAGCGATCATCAAGGCGGCGCTGTTGAAGATGAGGGAATGAACAGGATTGGAAGATAAGACGTAATTCTTGATGCGATAAACATAGTTTTTTATTCTTTAAAATACTATAATAAATTACTTTAGTCTCTTGATACGATATTTAAGAGAAATAAGATATTAGTGGGAGCCAAGCATGAATGATAGCGAAAAGAATGCTGATGAGATATTGCCGCAAGCTGATGCCTTGTTCCAGAGCCTTTTTGATTTGGCTCCTGATGCAATAATTGTATTAAACAATACAGGGCTCATATTGCAGGCAAACGCACGGGCTGAGAAAATATTTGGCTATATAAAAAAAGAACTAATCGGTAAACCGGTTGATATCCTGATACCCGAACGGTTCAGGAAAAGCCATGATGAACACGTGAAAAATTATGTACAAAATCCCCGTAAACGCTTCATGGGAGAGGAGCTTGGATTGTACGGCCTGCGAAAGGATGGTACTGAATTTCCCGTTGATATAGCACTCAGTTATGTGTCGACAAAAGATGGCATTATAATTTCAAGTATTGTCCGGGATATCACACAACACAAACAGATGGAAGAAGCGATTCGAGTGAGCGAGGAAAAATTCCGCAGGATCTTTGAGAATGCTGCCGAAGGGATTTTCCAGATATCTACGGATTGGCGCATACTTGCGGCAAATCCTGCTTGTGTGAACCTCCTGGGTTACGCTTCCTCCGAGGAACTTATTGCAGGCGTCCCCGACGTTCGGAAATTATACGCAGAACCCGGAAGACGCCTGCATCTTTTGCGAATGATCAAGGAAAAGGGCTTAGTTTCTGATTTTGAAGCTGTTGTCAGTAGAAAGGATGGAAGCAAGATATGGGTTTCAATAAATGCCCATGCATTGAGAGATACGAATGATAATATCATTGGTCTTGAAGGCATGGTAATTGATATAACCCGTCGCAAGCGAGCCCAGAAGAATTTCCAGATGCTGATAGACGGGACTCCGGATGCAATTATTGCGATCGAGAGGAATTCCAATATACTTCTTATCAATTCAAAAACTGAAAAATTATTTGGATATAACAGACTGGAATTGTTGGGGCGTCCTTATGATATCCTCATACCAATGCGATACCGGAAGAAACATGTTGAATATTGCATGAGTTATTTTGAAAATCCATCAACAAAAATAATGGCTCTTCATCTAAGTTCTGTTGCAAAGTGCAAGGATGGCAGTGAATTCCCGGTGGAGATCAATATGAGTCCCGTGGAAACTGATGAGGGGATAATTGCTGTAATTGATATTCGCGATATCTCGGAGAAAAAGGAATAAAAAATTCAGGGTCAGTTTCGTTCTGAGATGCTTAGAATAATAACTTATTCAATTATTGCTCCAATTATATCAGCCATTTAACTATTTTCACAGACATCTGAGTGTTTAGATGGAATATTTTAATAATTGGGTTATTTTTTAAACCTTTTATTCATAAAAGTATTTTAGTAAAGGATTAAAAAATAAAATAATCTCATATAAACCTTAAAAACCCAAAAACCTTGAAAAACTCTCAGCATCCTTAAATCAAAAATTGTCATACCTTTTGCATTGTGCTAAGATGCATTATTGCATCTCAAGCAGATATAGGTGAAAAAGAATGAAAAAAATAAAACAAATGAACACTAAATTGAAAATCGGGATGCTACTCTTAATAGTGGCTCTGGTAATTGTGCCGGGAGCATCAGCGGTTTCCAGTTATGTAACACCTCTAAATACTTTGTACGGGCCTGGCCTTTCATGTGGAACATGCCATGTCAATCCAGCAGGAGGAGGCTCAAGGAATGCCTACGGCAGTGCATTTTCAACTGCAATGAAGGGGGGATTAACTGTAACACAGGCATTGACCTCTATAGGTTCCCCTTCAGGAGTAACTACACCAACTTCGACCTCAACACCTGTACTGAAAACCATAACGGTCTCTCCCGTAAGAGCATCGAAATTAGTGGGTGCAACACAGACCTTTACGGCGGCAGGTTCAGACCAGAACGGAGGATCCATATTGATTAGCCCTGCAACGGTTTGGAGCAGCACCAATACCACAGTTGGAACAATCGATTCGTCAGGTATGTTTACAGCACTTGAACCAGGAATAACAACTATAATCGCCACAAATGGAACTGATGGAACCGTCATCGGAATGGCAAGCGCAACTGTAATAGCTCCGGGAGATCTGGGAGTGACAACCATAAAGGTTTCACCTTCAACCAGGTCGCTGGCAGTTAACGGCACACAAATCTTTACAGCAACTGCATTTGACCAGCTGGGAAACGTTATCGCGGCAATATTTTCATGGGTGAGCAACAACCCGGCTGTTGGTACCATTGATTCCACAGGCAAGTTCACGGCATTATCAGCAGGAACTACCACTATCTCAGCAGCAAATGGAACCACCATTGGTAGTGCAATCGTTTCAGTGGGAACAGCACCTGTAGGCCATAATGGCACGCATGAGCAGGAAGAGAACGAGCAACAGGACGAGCAAGAGCATACCAGCAGACAAGCACATAACAACACGAAAGAGCATACCGACATACACAAGCATATCAATACACAAAGGCACACAGAGACAACCGGCAAGAACGAAAATGACTAATAAAAGGATGATTAATCTTCAATACTAGATTTAATCAACCTTTCTTTTTTTATTTTTCCAGTAATACCCTTTGATGAAAAATCATTTTTGTTTTTACTAATTTAATGTGCCGTGGGAACAGGAACCTCAGCCTCTGGAAACAATTTTTTGGATTTCATGAAATCTCTTGCATTCTTGATAGCCGTTGAATATACGAACATCCACCCCTCATTGATAAATATCGTTCCATCCCGGATCGTTTCATTACTGAGTGTCTCGACCCCGAATTCCATCAATAACTGGATGGTGGCAATGCAGGCTGCCGAATATTCATCGATGTCCATGGATTCTGTGGTAATATCATGAAGCAGCATCTTAAAAAGGCTCCTGAATTTATTTGAAGGTATGAATTGTTTATCGCCAATTTTTACCATAGCATTTATCTGAGAAAGATCTGAGATCAGTTTGTTGATCTTGTCTTCACTCCAGTGTTCCGTAGGAGAATCGGTGAGCTCATATTCAGCCCAGACATTCTTTAGATGTTCATCGATTTTATCCTTTTTCTCAACCCTCTTTAAAGCATATTCAGAAGATTTCAATTCCGGTATGGTTGAAACATAAAGCCTGAAGAGATTCCTGAGTTTCTCACCGTCTTCCCCCTCCACGACCCGCATTTTCTTGAGTATCTCATACTCAAGATCATTAAGGGTTACTACAAGGTCTTTTGGCATTTTATTCCTGACCAAAATCTAACCGTTCTTCGCAATTTGACATGATAGTTCATATTTATAAATATTATATCCCACCATACTCATTCAAATAGCTCCGCAACAAAGATGCACTCATTTTGGCCCTCAAGGATGCATTCGCCGCTTTTTCTGCAATAAAATCTCGGATCGACATGTTTCTTTGATATGCCTCCGAAAAACCCTCTCAAAATATCGCAGTACCTGCATTTTTTGCCAGAAATAGGCAGACCTTTTACATGAAATGTGATCTTTTTTTCTGTTATTTCTATCGAAGTGGTGATCCCTTCCTTAGCAAACGCAATATTAATATCTTCAATTTTCAGGGTTCTTATACTGAGGGCTGCCTGTTCCCCCGCTTCAAACATCAGTACAGTGTTGGCTGCCTCAGTAACAATATTATTGCAGACCTCAACATATGATTCCAGAAATCTCCTGAACAATTATTCACGCCCTTTATTTCTATAATAATAGTCGAATTGCATTCCTAATAAGGCTTTCTCTTATTGTCTCTTAAGCCTGAATTAAGAATAACTTTTAATATCCGTATCCCCATTTTACCCCCAAGATGCTAAAACGTGAAGATATACTCATAGAAGCGCTCCCGTATATTCGTGATTTCCATGACTCGATGATGCTGATCAAGATGGGAGGACATGCCATTGTCAACCCGGAAATAATGGAGAAAATAGTTCAGGATATCGTGCTTCTCAAATTTGTGGGCATCCACCCGGTTATAGTGCATGGGGGCGGACCTGAGATCACAGACAAGATGGAACGGATGGGAAAAAAGGCTGAATTCGTTGCGGGATTAAGGGTCACGGATGATGAGACCATGGAGATCGCAAGGATGGTTCTTGTAGGAAATGTTAACAGTAAAATAGTTTCACTTATCAGCAAGCATGGAGGGAAAGGTATAGGATTGTCGGGTAGCGATGGCAGGCTTATCGTAGCAAAAAAACTTGCGCTAAAGAAAGTAACCGTGGGCGGGATTGAGAAAATGATAGACCTTGGCTGGGTAGGTGAAACAGAGTCTATCAATCCTGAAGTGGTCATGATACTTGCAGGTAAAGGATATATCCCGGTCATTTCACCGATCGCCACGGATGAAAAAGGAAATGATCTTAATGTGAATGCAGATACCGTTGCGGGAGATATCGCATCTGCCATCGGGGCAAGGAAACTTGTTTCATTAACTGATGTGCCTGGCGTACTCCGTGACCAGAAAGATCCGAAAACCCGCATTTCAAGGATTGCATTTGATGAAATAGAACAACTTATTGCCGATAACATCATTAGCGGCGGCATGATACCCAAGATCATGTCAAGTGCTGCCGCGCTAAAAGGCGGTGTGAGCCAGGTACACATTATAGATGGTGGAAGCCCGCATTCCCTGCTTATCGAATTGTTCACGAATGAAGGCATCGGCACGATGATATATAATAAAGAGTGAATTATTTTGACTGAAAAAGAATCAAATACAGAATCAATTAAAGAAATAGTAGTTATTCCCAAAACTCCTGCTGAGAAAAAGCGATTATTGATAGAAGGGATAAAAAAAACCGTTGTCCCTGCGTTCATAAGTGTGTTTTTTGCAGTTGTATTCTTCGTTAAATTCGGGAATGCCTCCGGAATTGCATGGTTTTCAGTATTTTTACTGGTCCTTCTTGTTTCATATTATATCCAGAAATTGATTTATCCAACACTTGGCGTACAGGTGAAGGACTTTGAAATAAAAGACTGGTTTTATGTGGAAATCCTCGTTGTAATATATTTCTTGGTGTTCTGGACGCTTTTATTGAATTAATAAGGTGTTATTATGCGACTTGCTGTTTTAGACCGCGACAGGTGCCAGCCAAAGATGTGCGGGCTCCAGTGCATTAAATTCTGCCCGAGGGTAAGGACTGGAGACGAGACTATAGTTTTAGGAGATGATGAAAAACCTGTAATTTCTGAGGAATTATGCGCAGGATGCGGAATTTGTGTCAACCGATGTCCTTTCGGTTCAATTATGATCATAAGCCTTCCTGAAAAACTTGAAGAGGCGACACACAGGTATGGCAAGAACGGGTTTTCGCTATATGGTCTTCCTGTGCCGACTGTGGGAAAGGTCACTGGTATCCTTGGGCCTAACGGTATTGGAAAAAGCACGGCTATAAACATACTTTCAGGAACATTGAAGCCCAATCTGGGACGTGGGAGGATCGGGTGGGAAGAGATACTTGAATATTATTCAGGAAGCATTATTCATGATTATCTTCTTAATGTTTCACAGAAAAAAGTCAAGACCTCGCAAAAACCACAATATGTTGATATGATCCCCAAGAAATTCAAAGGGAGCGTATCCCAGTTATTGTCAAAAACAGATGAAAGGGGGATCCTCAAGGAACTTATCACCAAACTGGATATTTCAGATATCATCGAGCATAAGATCGAAGAATTAAGCGGCGGTGAACTCCAGAGAGTGGCGCTTGCGGCATGCGTGGCGCGAGATGCTGATTTCTATTTTATTGATGAAATAAGCCCTTATCTTGATATTTACCAGAGAATTAAAGCAGCACAGTTGATCAGGGAACTTGCAGTGGATAAAGCCGTGATGGTTGTGGAACATGACCTTGCCATCCTTGACCTTCTTGCTGATGTTGTCCATGTCGCATACGGAACGCCAGGCGCTTTCGGTGTGATAACCCATCCCAAAGGAGTGCGCGTCGGGATAAACGAATATTTGAAAGGATTCCTGCGCGAGGAAAATGTGCGCATCAGGACTGAAGCCATAAAATTCGATGTGCATGCGCCCCAGACTACGAAGGAAATATCAAATCTTTTGAAATTCGGGAAATTCGAAAAGAAATACGAGGGAGGATTTGAGCTCGTTGCAAATGGCGGTGACATACGAAAAAGCGAAGTAACAGGAATAGTAGGACCAAATGGTATTGGGAAATCCACTTTCGTAAAGATACTGGCAGGTGAGTTCGAACCGACAGTGGGTAAGCTGGAAATGAAGATCAAAGTTTCTTACAAACCACAATATATCAAGGCTGAAGACCCGATCCTGGTTTCCGATTACCTGCAGTCACTCAGTAAACAGGTGGGCACGAGTTATTACGAGACCGAAATCATCAGGCCGCTGCAGCTTGAAAGATTGATGAAACAGAAGCTTGATGACTTAAGCGGCGGGGAACTCCAGAGAGTTGCAATAGCAGCATGTCTCTCGCGAACGGCAGACCTGTATCTCCTTGATGAACCCTCGGCGCATCTTGACGTTGAGCAAAGAGTGCTTGCCACGAAAGTGATCCGGCGCTTTGCCGAGAACAATAAGGTTACTGCGATGGTTGTTGACCACGATATTTACATGATCGATATGCTCAGTGACAGGCTTCTTGTTTTTGAAGGTGAGCCTATGAAAAGAGGAGAAGTGCACGGGCCTTTTGACATGCGCCAGGGCATGAACAGGTTCCTTAAAGGCATCGGGATAACCTTCAGGCGCGATGAGGAGACAAAGAGACCCAGGGTCAATAAGCTTGATTCACAGCTTGACAGGACACAGAAGTCGGAAGGGGAGTATTATTATAGTGTGGAGAAGTAGGCTTGGGCTTCTGTAATCTTTGTTGGTAGCCATCTTATACAAAATCAAATGAAAAGATATTAATTCATAAAAAATAAGTAATGAAAAACAGAGGATATTAAATGGAGAATTTGTCATTGATCTCATTGAAAGCCGGTAGTTCTATAGTCCTTGGATTGATCGGGCTTTATTTAGTCATAAGAATATGGACGAAATGGCAAATAATGGATCTTGATATTATCAAAGCTCGCGTTTTTCTTAACAGGAAGTTCCTGATAAAGAACTGGCTATATACTTTTTTATCAGGCGCCTCCCTGGTAACGCACCAATTCCTGGATTTATCTGTTTCAATGAATTATCTCGAAAACACGCTTTTAATCGAGACATTATCAAGCTTCTCTGTTTTAATGGCTCTTGGCTTTCTCGTCCTGCTGGCCTTTGAATGGTATGTAATGTTGCTTCAAAAAAAATAAAAACCTTTATCGCACGATCACGATCGTTGAGTTTCCCACTTCCAGGATATCTACTGCTTTACCTTTCAGCAGCCTTTCCTTTTCAACCGTGAAACAGGATGAGTCAAGAGTTATCTCTTCACCTTCAACCTGAAGGGTAATGCTTCCGGCGCAGGCAAGATTCAAATCAGCATTGACAAGCGCCTCTGCAATGGATTTTGCCCTGTTCCTGTAAGTCTTGCCAAGCACCTTCATATTTGGTTTTATCTGCTTTGCAACCATTTCAAAATCCGGCACACCGGATTTTAGTTTGATTGTTGAATTAGAAGCTCCGGCGATATCTGATGCATCCGTGATAGTGGAATATATCTCTATTTCGTTAAGCGGGGCATTCAGGGGCATTCCATTTTCTGCTTTATAACGCCTGATAGCGGAAGTCATCTCTTTTATCAATTCACCTGTTGATTCAGCATCAGCATCAATAAGAGATTCATTAACCTGTGGCCATGGCTGGAGATGAATGCTTTCCTGCTTTATGTGTGAATATATCTCTTCGGAAAAATACGGAAGGAACGGTGCAAGAAGCTTTGAGATGGTTTCAATGGCCACAAAAAGCGTGTATTGTGCTGCTTGCTTTCCTTTCCCGTCCTCCCCGTAAAGCCTCGATTTTGCAAGTTCAATATAATTATCCGCAAGGATATCCCATGCAAATCCCCTGATAGCCTTGAAAGTCTCATCGAACTGGTATGCATCCATCTTTTCGGTGGTCTCTTTTACGAGCCTGTTCAATTTGCTAATGAGCCACAGGTCAATGGGTGTAAAGGATGCAGGCTTTTCCGAAATATGGGGAAGCGAGAACCTCACGATACTCCACATTTTCTGTAAGAAGCGCGATCCTGCGACCACATCCTTCCATAAGAAAATAATATCAGAGCCAGTCGTCCCGCCGATGGCAGCCCATTGCCTGAATGCATCAGCGCCATGCTTTGTGATAACTTCTTCCGGAATCACGAAGTTGTCGCGGGATTTGCTCATCTTGTGGCCGTCTTCGCCCAGCACCATGCCATTCAAGAGGATAGTATCCCAGGGCCTCTTATCAAGAAGTGCTTTTGATCTCAGGATGGTATAAAAAGACCATGTCCGGATAATATCATACCCCTGGGGACGAAGCTGCGCCGGAAGAAGAAGCGGATGATCGCTTAGCCAGCCTGACACATGAAGAGCGGATATGGATGAATCCATCCATGTGTCAAGGACATCCGCTTCTCCCCTGAATTCCGAGGAACCGCATTCACAGGCTTCGAGGGGCTGTGTTTGTGTTGGATCAAGGGGAAGCCATTCCTCTTTTGCGACTTTTGTTTTTCCGCAGCTTGTGCAATACCAGGCAGGAATTGGAGTTGCAAAGATCCTCTGCCTTGAGATACACCAGTCCCATTCCATAGTTCCTGTCCAGTTCTCAAGCCTGACTTTCATATAATCGGGAACCCAGGTGACCTCGTTAGCGGTATTCAGGATATCATCCTGCTTTATCTTAACAAACCACTGTCTCTCGGAGAGTATTTCAATTACTGTTTTGCAGCGCCAGCAAAGTCCCACGTTCTGGGGCAGTTCTTCCTGTTTGTACAGAATCCCGCTTTCCTTCATATCCGCGATTATGGCTTTCTTGCATTCCGTTGTGCTCATCCCTTTGTATTTTCCTGCAAGTTCTGTCATCTTTCCGGTCTTATCAATCGCTTTTCGAAGCGGGAGGCTGTGCTCGACCCACCATCGCACATCCTGCTTGTCGCCGAACGTGCATATCATAACGACGCCTGTACCGAATGTGGGGTCAACGTTCTTATCTGAGATGACTTTGACATTGTGACCAAAAACAGGGACTTTTAATTCGGTATTCACATAGCTATTATATCTTTCATCATCGGGATTTACTGCCACAGCAACACATGCTGCAAGCAGTTCAGGTCTTGTGGTTGCGATCTTGAGTTTGTCAAAATTAAGATAATTCAAGGCAGTGCTTCGTGAATCATATTCCACTTCTGCAAAAGCGATAGCAGTCTCACATCGCGGGCACCAGTTCACAGGATGGTTCTGCTGGTAGATCATGCCGCTGTTGTGCATCTGGACGAATGAGCGCTGGGTTTTCCCGAAATAAGCAGGCTCCATCGTTATGTATTCATTGCTCCAGTCGATAGAAAAACCAAGGCGCCTGAGGCTTTTTCTCATGCGGGTGATGTTTGTTTCAGTCAGTTCCACGCACAAGCGCCGGAATTCCTCCCTCGATACCTGGCTTTTAGTGATGCCGTGTTTTTCCTCCACTTTCACTTCAGTTGGAAGACCATGGCAGTCCCAGCCTTCGGGAAACATCACATTATAACCGCGCATCCGCTTGTAGCGCGCCACAAAGTCTATATAACACCAGTTAAGGGCATTGCCGATATGGAAATTCCCGGTCGGATATGGCGGAGGCGTGTCGATTATGAACTGGGGCTTCTGTGAGTCCCAGTCGAAATAATACATGGAATCCTGCCATGTGTTCATCCATTTTTCTTCAAGTGTGTTATGATCGTATTCTTTCGGGAGTTCCATAATCCGTTTTGATTATTTGCATGATTAATAGAATTATCGGTTTTATGGACTGAACTTCAAATATAGAACATAGATTATACGGATGACACAGATGTAAGCAGACAATTTAGGATTTTAATACAATATTTTCAAGAAAAACATGTGAATAACTGTGTTAACAAAAAATAAAGCTTACCCCTTCGTTTCCACTGGAAAAATATTATAAGCAAAAATTAGGTGTTAAATGAAATAATAAACTATAAAATACATTATAATATTTAAAAAACGTATTAAAATATCTAATTACTGAAAATAACAGACCTATTATCCTTATTTAATAAATATGTCATAAAACCATCATTTCTACTGAAAGTTTAAATACAAATAAGGACATCTATTCACGTGCGTTCACAAACATGAACAACATTTACCGAAAAGGAGACATCGGAGGGGAAATCCGCATGTGAAGCTGCCTGTCGCGATGGGCGGGCAGCACTCCAATTTTTAAGGATTATGAAAATAAGCATTGAAATCGAAGGGAAAAACGCATGCAGTGTAAACTATAAAGGGCCTGATAGTGTTGACCTTGCAATAGCTTATCTAAATTCTATCGAAGCCGATGAAGTACAGGTGCGCATTGCCAGGGACGATGGAACGAAAGCAGATGCAGAATTCGAGGGTGAATTCCCCCTGATATCAGCCACAAAATTCATTACCTCGGTTGCAGGAAAAAATTCACAAGTGTTACCACAATCAACGATCACAAGCAGCATCATTGGATCAGGAACACTGTCAATAAAAGAGAGATTGGAGATGTTCCTGAGATTTGAATATCCCAGGGCCTGGTTCTCTTCACTTGATGTGAAAAGCCAATATGAGAATGTGTATGGCAAAATAGGGTTGAGCACGGTATCAACATACCTCGCAAGGATGTGCCATGAAAATATACTGATCAGAAGAGGTAATCGTAACCAGAGAGAATACCACTTCAAAGAAGAGAATATTATGTCCCCTAATATGGAAATCGGCCTTATAAAATAATAAAATAATTAATGTTTATCAAAATATGGAGGGGTTGATGAGCCGACCCTTTGATTTTCCGAAGGGCTTGCAGCACCCTCGCAACACTAAAATTTGTGCTGGCTTTGCTGCAAATTGCGCTTCCTGCGCTTTCTTGAAGCACCCATTTTTGGGAGAGATCCCAGTTGAGTCACTTCCTTTTAGACCTTGTTTGGTCACAGGACATTTACGCCCGGGAAACTTGGAAATTTAATTATATTTCCAATATGACTTTTCTGCCGATTCTCGCTAGCTCATCATAGCGTGCTCCATATCACATTTCTTCGTGATATGGTAATTGATTATTTTCGTTTATCAAGGTAAATAGTTTTTGATAACAAAACGGATAAATATTATGGTACTAATCGAGATTCCAAAATCAGGAGATATTCTAGCTCAATTTACAGAAATCCCAAGTTCTCCCAACAGATCTTTAGCAATTTCGATCGATTCTTCCTTTGTTTTTGCTTTAATAAGCATCCTGCCGCTTGGATACAATGAAACTTCGACGCCGTTGTAATCAAGTAATACTATATGTTTTGTCGCCACTCTTGATTTAAAAAGACTGCCGGCTTTGATAAGATCGACCCTTATATTAGTGCTCACTTCAAATGCAGTTCTTCCTGAACATACCCTTACTGAAATTACCATATTGATTTTCCAGTGAAGTGCTATGGAAATATATAAGCATGCATACAAACTCATTAAAAAGAATATAATGCACAGAAAAATAGTCACTTTAGTCATGTTCATATTTCTACTTACTTCTTCCGCGTCTGCTGCAAGCGATATTCTTCTTAACGGGACAAGTTTATATCTTTCTAACGGAGGTTCTTATGGTCTCTACCAGGGATACGTAATTACAGTAAAAAGCGTGAGCAACGACGGCTCGGCCTGGCTTGAACTGACATCCAACGATACCTTCGTAAAAAGCGAGATAGTGCACATCAAGGGTTTTTTCACATACAATAAAACCAACCGGACAATATTATCCATGAGACTTGACAATATATATTCAGGTTCCAATGATAAGGTCCTTGTTTCTTTTTTCCCTGCGTACCAGTATATAGATCCCGATATGCCGGCACTAAAAATAATAGACATAACCCCGGAAGAAACACAGGGTCAGGAAAATAACAGCACGCTCCCAAAACAAAAAGATGTGCCTGAAACTGTAATCGCAGTAATTGGAATCTTTTTTATCCTGTTCATATTTTATATCATTCGCAAATTATGGTGACGAAATGAAAGTGTTAAAAAAAGAACTGCGTTTCAATGAAGGTGAGATATCACTCATGATGGAATCGCTGGATGACCTCTGGCACCTGAAATACATCCTTGAACCGCAAGACTTGGTTTATTCAGTAACAAAACGCAGGACAGAAGGAGCTACTGATAAATTAAGACCCGAAAAAGCAGATAAGAAAACAATGCGCCTTGGTATATTGGTCGAGAAGGTGGAATTTCATAAGTTTTCAAACCGACTTCGTGTACATGGCACCATCGCTGATGGGATCGACACCGGCGCATACCATACCCTGAATATCGAGGAGGGCACTGATATTTCTATAATTAAGAAATGGAAGAATGACCAGTTAGAAAGAGTAAAAGAAGCCCAGATCGCATCAAAGCGCCCGAAGGTGATAATCGCAACGATAGAAGAGGGAGAAGCTTCAATAGGAATGGTGCGGCAGTTCGGGGTAGAGGAATCATCATCACTGAGGCAGTCACTTGGAAAAGGGGAAGGAAATAACAGGAATGAATTCTTTGGGGAACTTGCATCACAATTAAAATGGGCAGCTGAAAAAGTGGATGCTGTCATAATCGCAGGTCCGGGATTTACAAAAGAAGATTTTCTTGAATTCATACGAACAAGAGAGCCGGAACTCACAAAAAAGGCTGTTCTTGAAGATACGACATCAATAGGCGTATCAGGATTCCAGGAAGTTTTGAGGCGCGGGGCAGTAGATCGGATAATGGAAGAATCAAGGATCGGAAGAGAAGCAAAACTTATCGAGGAATTGATGAAAGAGATATCTATGAACGGGAAAGTATCCTATGGCATGGCAGATGTCAGGAATGCCCAGTCTCTTGGCGCGATTCACACTCTTTTGATAGCTGACGAACTGCTCCGCACCGAGCGTGAAGACAACTCCATCGATGCTTTTTTAAAAGACGTGGAGCATTCACAGGGAAAAATAGTAGTATTTAGCACAGAGTTTGAGCCTGGAAAGAAACTTGAATCACTTGGAGGCATAGCCGCCCTTTTGCGTTTCAGGGTGAATCCATGAGCTTTGATGATATCCACATTGCTCAATGCCTGAATTACTTCCAACATCAAATAAAACAAAACAACCGCAAATTATTCGGACAAATATCTGCGTTTATCATGCCGAAACCCTGCGGGTTCTCGACTCCGCGCACACGTATGCCTGCGGGCATACTGCGCAGCGATATCCACGTATGGCAACAGCCATACTTGTGTGCGACGTCAACTGGCGCAACGGTTGACGTGGGACACGCCCTCCAGAGGCGTGACTCTGGGCGCTATCATCTGCGGCTAATATTCGTTTCATTGAGCGATAGAACCCAGAAAATTCAATATAAACTATTCCCTATAACTAATGAAAATGGTGTGACTAAATCACCGCAAAGTACGCAAAGAGCGCAAAACTCAACGATACCTGCTACGACGTATGAAAAGGCAGCAGTATCACGATTCAGAACACGGATGACGCGGATCGCGCGGATTTTCACGGATCCGTTTGCATCCGCACAATCCGTGTTCCTTCCCGCGATCAGGACGGCAGTATGAAAAAGATCGGCATCTCCATGACAGATTCAACTGATTGGACATGTGTTGCCTTATGTAATTCCATCCGGCAATCCGGGATGGAACCAATAATATTCAGCCTGGGGGATGCGACATCGAACATCGCATCGGGCAGGTTATATTCAGGGAATATCGATCTTACAATCCTTGATGCCATTGTAGTGAGAGACCTTGGGCCAGCAACAAAGAATGATGTCTCTTTCAGGTTTGATATCCTGTGCCAGCTTGAAGAGCTTGGAATAGCGGTCATCAATTCACCGGATTCAATAGCAAAAGCTGCCAATAAGTATGTTTCAAGTTACATCTTCCGTAAAAATGGCATTACTACGCCCAGGACTGTCGTGACGAATTGCCTTGATGAAGCGCTTTTTGCATTGGCATCATTTGGCACAAGCGTGACGAAACCGGTTTTTGGGTATAAAGGGATTGGCGTTGAATGTTTAATGAATAATAAGTCAGGGATATTAAGACTCAAGAAATTAATGGAAAAGAACGGCCTGGTATATATACAAGAATTCATTGTTAATCCCGGAAGAGACATAAGAGTATTTATTGTGAATAATAAAGTCGTGGGATCGATATACAGGATAGCTCCAGAAGGGTGCTGGATCAATAACCTGAGCCAGGGCGGAACTGCAAAATCCTGCAAATTAACCGATGAACAGGAGAATTTGAGCCTTAAAGCTTCGAAAGTTATCGGAACAACATATGCGGGCGTAGATATCATTGAAGGGGACAGGCCTTATGTTATTGAGATCAATGGAACGCCTTCGGGTAAAGGTATATTTGAGGCGACAGGAGTGGATGTTACGGTTGGAATCGCTGAATATTTGTTGGATCTGGTCACATAATCGTCCTGAGACAGATTTTCCAATCCATAATTATTCCCGGTTCACTATTCTTGAAATTCAATGATATTTTTGAGAATAGTGAACTGGATAATGTTTTGATATCATTTCTTTTATCAGTTATATGGATTAAATGTTGTTCAATTATACCGAAAATTATATACGTGGTCAATCCATGATAATAAATTACAATAACTAGATTTATTGTAATCCGGGATAGAAATGTCATGATTGGAAGTTCGGATATTAAAAATGTAGGATAACTTTGCCGAATTTTATTTTCATGAGTTACATGAAATCAATACGGAGATAGAATAAAACATAGATAGAAAAAACGGAGATAGAATAAAACGGAGATGAAAATTTTGAAAAACAGAATTCTATTAGGAATAGGAATATTAATAATACTGCTAGCGCTGGCAGGAACAGGAAGCGCAAAAAGTGCTTACTCAGCAGCAGGAGCGGATTGCGGCGTCTGTCATACGAGTATTGTTGATGGCAATTACACGTTAACAGCTGAAGGAAGCTATTTCAGGGACGTTCATAAATTCAACGGCAATACAGTACCATCAAGCGCAAGCAGCTGTTTGACATGTCATCCTGACCTGACTTCATTCCTGCCGCTTACATCGGTTGGTTCATCATATAATCAAACTCACAGGTATAATGCAGCCACACTGGCAGCTAAAATGTTACCAGTGCCCGGATGTGCGAACTGCCATGTGAATGCCATTGGTAACAATTTTAGTTTCATTACAGGCGCTCCAACATACCTGACATCTTCGGTATGCCAGGATTGCCACCCGGCGAAGTACAATAACTGGGCGAACACAACGCATGCTCATATGTTAACGCCAGCGGCTAAAGCCCAGACAATGGGACTTCCAACCCCGCCTGGTTATTCCTGGTCGGACATATCATATGTACTAGTAACCAAATTCCAATTGTCATATATCAACGCAACTGGATATTGGCTTGCCCAGAATAATACTTATAATACCGAAACACAGGCATGGGCAAATGGTGAAACTGCTGGTGGCAAATACACTTGTGCATCATGTCATACAACTGGCTATAGTGCAACTGGTGTTAATAGCTTACCAGGCATTACCGGAACCTTTACAGAAACAGGAATTGCATGTGAGAGATGTCATGGACCGGCAGGCAACGGGCATCAGGTAACTGTTAATTATTCTGGAACTTTATGTACAGAATGCCATAGCGGTTCCCATCATGGAACTGGCTGGGAAAACAGTGCTCATGCGCCACCTGCACTTCAAAACCGTACATCCTGTACGAAATGTCATTCGCCGTTTGATAATTATCTAAATAATACTCCGACATTAGCAAAAGCTACAGATGTGTCGTGCGGTGTGTGCCACAATACACATGATATAACTGATATGAAATACGCAGATACATTCTCAAAAGGTATTTTCAATCAAACAGCCTGGTCTAAGCCTGCAAATGCAAAGTTAAGTTTCTTCAATGCAACTGCTTCAATTGCAGCGAAAACCGATGTCTTCGATGATCTGGCAATCCAGGTCCTGATAATACCTGGTAGCAGCTCACTTTTAGGCCCAATGAATCTTACAGGCAAGCCTGTTTCAGAAGTGCTGTGCTCCAAGTGCCATTTCAATCATGGATTAGACCATATGAAAGGGGTTCCACTGAGCCATGGCAAACCGGGTGAATGGGCAACTTGCACAGACTGTCATATGAGTGGAGCTAATGCAACTGTAGGTAGAGATATGATGGCGAACCATGCGATGAATCCAAAGACATCATCGTCCTGTCTCCCTTGCCATAAGACTAATCCAGCAATAATCAGAGAGTGGACTGCAACCGCACACAACGACAAACAGGTAGCTGTAGGTACAGGCGGCCTCGGGCCTAACCATTTCTATGGTACTCTCAACACAACCACAGGCATCGCAAATGCACAACCAAATATGTGTCTCAAATGCAAGGATCCGATGCACTTTAACCCTGCTATAGCGGAAAATGTAACTACCAAAATAAACCTGACTGATAGCTTCAGGGGTATTACATGTGCTGTTTGCCATAACATCCACGACATGGCTGACTGGCTCAACAATACCAAAGCGGTTTACGGAGTGTCAAAGCCCTATGCTTGGTATAATGTTACTACAAAGAACTACACCATGATGGCCAACACAACAGAGTTATGCGGCCACTGCCATGTGAATACCAGATATGGCAATACAGGCCCAGGCTGGGTAGCTGGTGCAGCCAACCCAATAGGGGCGCATGGTCTCCCCGCAGCGGACATGTTTGAAGGCTCATGGAAGCAGACAGGCTTTTTGAAATTTGAGTGCACCAGTTGTCATTTTGCAAAACAGACAAGAAATTTCACGACTGGGGCAAGTTTGACAGCCGACGAGAGGATTGGAGGTCACTCATTCAAAGTGAACACGACTATATTGATGAACGGCACAGCATGTTCAAGCTGCCATGTAACAGGAAGCACACTTGGTAATCTGAGCTACACGATTAATAAAGTGAAGACAGATACTCAGGCTAAGTGGAATACCACCAACGCAACAGTAATGGCTGCATTGGCAACCGTTAAGGCATATACCGGTGAGAAGAGTATGAGCCGTGATCAGATTGCTCAAGCATATTGGAACATCAAATTGTTTACTTCAGGAGGAGCAACGAGCTGGGGTGTACATAATCCGACCAAAGCAAATGATCTCCTGGATCAAGCATCAGCACTGGCGACCTCTGCCGTTCAAAATCTTGGTGTGGCCAGCAGTTCAAGTGTGCAATTATATGCAGGCTGGAACCTTGTGTCGCTAAATGCAACACCGGCAAGTACATCACCAATATCTGTGATGTCTTCGGTATCGAGCAACTTGACTATTGTCTGGGGTCTGAATGCTGCGACCCAAACATGGGTAATGTATAACCCGGCAAGACCTGTCGATATGAATACATTGACAAGTATGGCCAAGGGTGTAAGCTATGAGATAAAAGTAGCAAATAATTGTATGTGGACGGTTTAATGACCGTCCATTTTTTTTTGGAGTGATCTCATGAAAAAAAATATATTATTCGTTTTACTTTTGCTTTTTATCCCACTTGCCCAGGCAGTACCGCCTGTGACATCATACTGGGGTACTGTGACATTAGATGGTTTAACAATACCAAATGCTGCAGTAACCGTCGTTGATTCCTCAGGTAATACAGTTGCAAGTGCAACTACTGACTCAAGCTCTCGATATTCGGTCGTTGTGCCATGGGCTGATTCATACACTTCGAGTGTTTCATTGACATTCAAAGTTAATGGGTATACAGCAACCTCAACGACAATAGGCGCTCAGGGCGACGATATAAATCTTAACCTTGCAGCAAGCAGCAGCAGTGGCGGAAGCAGCGGTGGAGGCGGCGGTGGAAGCAGCAGCGGTGGAACCTACCCCTCTGGCTCTACCAGCTCGGGAGGAGCAGCACAAGCAACTTCGAGTGCAGTAAAGACATCTACAGCTACACCAGTGCCTGCGACTACTGAAGTACCGGTCACTACAACGGCCAAACCTGTAGTTACAGAAACAACAAAACCGAGTTCAGCGTCTTCAGCAAAATCGCCAGGGTTTGAAGCAATAATCGCTGTATTTGCAATAGCAATGATTGCTTCACTGTTAAAGAACAATAGATTTAGAAGATGATTTAGATCATCTTCTCTTTTTTTTATTCGACGTAAATTTACAATTGAAATCTACTTGCTTTCATTGATATTAGTGTTCTGATATAATCTATTATCTATCATATAAAGATTGAATGAATGTTGTTCAATTAAAACCGAAAATTATATATGTAGTCAATCCTTCATAAACACTACAATAACTAGATTTATTGTAATCCGGGATAGAATAATCGTGAAGAAATTCGGATAATGAAAAACGGGAGAACTTTGCCGAATTTTATTTTCATGAATTACATGAAATCGATAGGAGATAGTATACTAAGGAGATGAAAAATGTGAAAAAAAGATTTGTATTAGGAATAGGAATTTTAATTTTACTGCTGGCGCTGGCAGGAACAGGAAGCGCGAAAAGTGCTTACTCGGGAGCAGATTGCGGCGTCTGTCATGTAAGCATTGTGGGTGGCGATTATACATTAACATCTGATGGAAGCTATTTCAGGGATGTTCATAAATTCAACGGAAATACAGTCCCTTCAAGTGCAAGCAGCTGTCTGACATGTCATCCTGACATGACTTCATTCCTGCCGCTTACATCGGTTGGTTCATCATATAATCAAACTCACAGGTATAATGCAACCACGCTGGCAGCTAAAATGTTACCAGTGCCCGGTTGTGCGAACTGCCATGTGAATGCCGTTGCTAACAATTTTAGTTTCATTACAGGTACTCCAACATACCTGACATCTTCTGTATGCCAGGATTGCCATAAACCAAAATATGACAATTGGACCAATACATTGCATCGTGTAATGTTAACGCCGAAGGATAAAGCCCAGGCAATGGGACTTCCAACTCCTCCAGGTGGCTGGGCGGGCATATCCTATGTAGTTGTATCCAAATTCGCATTTGCATATATCAACACAACTGGATATTTCCTTGCTACGAATGATACATATAATACTGAAACTGAAGAGTTTGAAAATGGTCATGCAGGCGCAGCGTACGGCACCTGTGGAAGATGCCATACTACTGGCTGGGATACGAGCAGTAAACTCTTACCAGGCTTTGCCGGAACCTTTGCCGAGCCGGGAATTGGCTGTGAGAGATGTCATAAACCAGGAGGCAACGGGCATCAGGTAGTTGTGAATTATTCCGGAACTTTATGTACTGAATGCCACACTGGTGGAAATCATGGAACAGGCTGGGAAAACAGCGAACATGCGCCACCTCCATATGAGATCGGCAGCAGTTGTATGTTCTGTCATTCCTCGTTTGATCAATATAAAAATCAGAATGCGAGTTTTGCTAACGCGACAGGCGTATCGTGCGGAGTATGTCACAATATCCATGATATGACAGATAGCAAATATGCGGCAACATTCTCGCAAGGCACCTTCAATCCAACAACATGGTCAAAGGTCGCAGATTCGAAATTAGCTTTCTTCAATGCAACTGCTTCACTAGCAGCAGGCACAGATGTTTTCGATAACCTTTCCACAATAACCTCGTTATATCCTGGAACGATTTCCGACAGGAAAGATGCAAGCTATGGTACAGCGCCAATAAATCTCACAGGTCGTCCTGTATCAGAAGTACTGTGCTCAGAGTGCCATTACAGGCATGGGATAGCCCATATTGCAGGGGTTAACCTGACACATGGCGCCCCAAGTCGGAAAGCAACCTGCACAGACTGCCACATGAGTGGATATAATGCTGCGGTGGGTAAAGATTTGATGAAGAATCATGCGATGGACCCACTGACACCAACATCCTGCAAGTGCCACTCGTCGGTACCTGCATTAATTAAAGAATGGAACAGAAGCGTACATAACGATAAAGTAGTTGGATTAAGTGGCGGTGCTAACCATTTCTTTGGTACTCTCAACAAAACCACAGGCGTCGCTAGTGCACAACCAAATTCCTGCCTCAAATGCAAGGATCCGATGAACTGGAACCCTGCTATAGCAGAAAATGTAACTACCAAAGTAAACCTGACTGATAGCTTCAAGGGTATTACATGTGCGGTTTGCCATAACATCCACGACATGGGTGACTGGCTCGCCAAGACAAAAGCGATGTTCGGAGCTTCAAAGCCCTATGCATGGTATAATAAGGATGCAATTTTGACCGGAACCCGGTTCAAAGCAAACTACACCATAGAGGAATCAACAACAGAGCTATGCGGCAACTGTCATTCGAATATCAGATATGGCAGTACAGGCCCGGGCTGGGCAAGTGCTACTGCAACTTCCCCAATAAAGCCACACGGATTCCCGGCAAAGGACTTGTTCGTTGGCTCGTGGAAGGAGACGGGCTTGTTGAAATTTGAGTGTGTCGATTGTCATTTTGCAAAAATGAGCAGAGACGCGAATGGGACAAGTCTGCCTGCCGACAAGAGGGTAGTAGGTCACTCATTTAAAGTGAACACTACTATACTGATGAACGGCACAAAATGTTCAAGCTGCCATGTAACCGGAAGCGAACTGGGCAACCTGAGCACCACGATCGAGGATGTACAGGACGAAACCCACGCTAAGTGGAACAGCACAAACGCAATCGTTTCAGGCGCATTGGCAAATTATAATGCATATAACGGTACGAAGAACTTCAGCCGTACATTGATTGCCCAGGCGTACTGGAATGTACAATGGGTGTCATCAGATGAAAGCTGGGGTGTACATAATCCATCCAAAGTAAATGATCTTCTGGATCAAGCTGTAGCACTGGCGATATCTTCGAACCAGTCTCTTGGCATGGCCGGCAGTTCAAATGTGCAATTATATAAAGGTTGGAACCTTGTGTCGTTAAACGCAACACCAGCAAGTACATCACCAATATCGGTAATGTCTTCGGTATCGGGCAATTTGAATATTGTCTGGGGCCTGAATGCTGCAACCCAAACATGGGTAATGTATAACCCGGCAAGACCTGCCGATATGAATACCTTGACGAGTATGGTCAAGGGTGTAAGCTATGAGATAAAAGTAGCGAATAATTGTATATGGACGGTTTAATGACCGTCCATTTTTTTTTGGAGTGAACTCATGAAAAAAAATATATTATTTGTTTTACTTTTGCTTTTTATCCCACTTGCCCAGGCAGTACCGCCTGTGACATCATACTGGGGTACTGTGACATTAGATGGTTTAACAATACCAAATGCTGCAGTAACCGTCGTTGATTCTTCAGGCAATACAGTGGCCACTGCAACAACTGATTCGAGCTCTCGATATTCGGTCGTTGTGCCATGGGCTGATTCATACACTTCGAGTGTATCATTGACATTCAAAGTTAATGGGTATATAGCAACCACAGCGACAATAGGCGCTCAGGGGGATGATATAAATCTTAACCTTGCAGCAAGCAGCAGCAGTGGCGGAAGCAGCGGTGGAGGCGGCGGTGGGAGCAGCAGCGGTGGAACCTACCCATCTGGCTATTCCAACACGGGAGGAGCAGCACAAGCAACCACAGTACAGACATCTACAGCTACACCGGTGGGTGGGAAAACCGAAGTACCGACCACAACGGCCACACCTGTAGTAACAGAAACAACAACGGCTACAACAAAACCGACTTCAGCGCCATCAACTCCAGCGTTTGAAGCAATAATCGCTGTATTTGCAATAGCAATGATTGCTTCAGTGTTAAAGAACAATAGATATAGAAGATGAGTTAGATCATCTTCTTCTTTTTTTATTCGTCATATAAACTGTCGAAGTTTCAATCATTGTATCCAATTCTGGGATTTTACCCTTTCCAAGATATTTTTCCAGTGGCTCCCCTGCCAATAAACCTGTCCGCAATTATCGCATATCCAGAACTCTGTC
The DNA here is from genome assembly GCA_027460585.1 of Candidatus Methanoperedens sp. Taxonomy (GTDB): domain Archaea; phylum Halobacteriota; class Methanosarcinia; order Methanosarcinales; family Methanoperedenaceae; genus Methanoperedens. The sequence goes on from JAPZAP010000104.1 coordinate 39,130, forward strand.
CCGTTTTCAAGTCTTTCCGGATAGATATACTCTTAAGTCTTTAATATCTCTATTTCGGAAGTGTCGATTTTTCGAATTAAAGAGTTGCAAATCGTACATCTATCCATTCTGGGCTCAAAAGACAATTTAAATTGCGTCCGGATCTCACAAAGCTGTTCCATGATATTGGGGGACTGGACATCATACGCGCCCAGACCTTTTTTTATGGCTTTGCGGATTAGGATAGCATCTCTGGAAATAAGAATCCTGTCCTCTTTTTCCGCAAGTTCAAGAAGTAAATCATCCTCATTTTCCTGCTTTTTGATCTCAAGAGTGTCATACCCGAAAAGGCGAAGCCAGCGCGACAGCCTTCCCAGCATCCTGTCAGCAATGAATTTCATAATGCATCCCCTGAACTCATTCGCTTTTCGGTCTGGTTCGCACAAGCGAAACTACTACCGCAATTCCACAAATGATCGCAGAAACAACGAAGGTGTCATGAAATGCCGGCAGGAATGAACTCTTGATATTTCCATAGAAAACATACCTGTTCGAGAAAACAGCCCCGGAAACCGCAACGCCAATAACCATACCCATATTTCTCATCGTTCCCATGATCCCTGCCGAGATGCCCAGTTGTTCCTTTGGGAGTGAACCCATGATTATACTGTTATTGGGCGGCTGGAAAAGCCCCATCCCAAGACCAAGAAGAGATAATCGAAAGGCTACTTCGGTGAAACTTGAATTATCATTCAGGTACCCAAGGGAGAGGATGGATAATGCTGCGATGCCTATCCCTATTGAACTTAGCACATGCGAATTCGTCCGATCGGATAACCAGCCGCTTAATGGCGATACTACCGACATTACAAGAGGCACTGCCATGAAAACAATACCTACGTCCTGTGGTGAATATTTAAGCTCATCCTGAAGCAAGAAAGGCATCAAAAGTATAACGCTATACATTGCCATAAAACTTATAAGAGCGCTGATGTTTGCTGCCGCAAAAGGCCTGTTCCTGAAATGCCGAAGATCAAGAACTGGCTGCTTTGCCCTGATTTCAATGGTAACAAAAATAATAAAAACTACCAGAGATGATACAAACAAGAATATAATGAAGCTTGAGCCCCAGCCCTTTTCCTGGCCTTCGCTTAATGCAAGCAGTAATGCGATCAGGCTGACGAACAGTGTGAGGGCACCAGGAATGTCAAATTCCTGGCCTTTACTTTTTTCATCATTATGAAGCACTTTGAGCGCCATAATCGTACCCACTATCCCCACCGGGATATTTATATAGAAAATAGATTGCCATCCGACTCTCTGGATCAGGAAACCGCCCAGTACAGGTCCGGTCATCGAACCTATTGCAACGACCGTTCCGATCAATCCCATAGCTTTTCCTCTTTCACGGGGAGGGAATGTATGTGTTATTATCGCAACTCCTGTCGCCATCAACATGGCTGCGCCTATTCCCTGGAATATCCTGAAAAGTATCAGTTGCCCTTCAGTCGTTGAAAACGCGCACAATCCGGAACCGACCGTGAAAATAGCAAGTCCCCCGGCAAAAATTATTTTCCTGCCGATCATGTCCGATATCCTTCCGAGGCTCAGGAGCAGGCTTGTTATGGTCACAAGATATGCCATTACGACCCATTCGATAGTGGTTATGTCAGTTTTAAAATAATCGGTAAGCGTGGGTAAAGCGACATTCACGATGCTCCCGTCAAGGGTAGCCATAAATATCCCTATCCAGACGACCGCCATCGCTTTCCACTTATATTCCATTCAATTTCCCTTCACATGTTTCAGGATATGCCCCATTTCAGGAAGGATAAGTTCAAGTGCCAGTTTTACAGCATTGGGCGATCCCGGAAGGCAAAAAATTACTTTTCCGCGGGCGATCCCAGCTAGAGCTCTTGTAAGCATTACGGAATTCCCAACCTGCTCGATGCTTTTTGACCTGAAGAGCTCACCAAATCCCGGCATTTCTTTCTCTATGAATGGTGTAACAGCTTCTATCGTCACATCCGCTGGCGATAGACCCGTTCCCCCGCTTGAAATTATTACGTCAGCGTCTGAATATAATGAACTTTTAAAGGCGTCCCTTATCATTTCCATATTATCGGGGATCAATTCATAATTTGATATCCTGCCGCCTTTGACCTGTGCCATCCCCCATACGAGTTTTCCCGATACATCCTCGGCACGCTCAGGACGGTCTATTTTCCCGTATTTTTCATATCGGGAGGTGCTTATGGTCAATATTGCGCACTTATAATTTACCGGCGCATTTTCCTTATGAAGCAGCGAGGTATCCATGAGGGTTCATATAGTTTAAGTATATTATAAAATTACTCATAAGGGACCGCATTTGGCTATGATTAAATACTTTAAACACTTTATATTTTGCAATTGAATGATTGGATGATATTTTGGATATAGATTATATTCTTGAATGTTTGTCAAAACTTAGTGCAAGCGATCTGCATTCCACAAAACATTTTGAGTTAAGAGTTAGCCTGCGTCGAAATTATATTATTTCTGACGTAGATAGTATACGTTCAATAATCCTAAACGATAAGCCAGTTGGTATTTTAAAGCAAACTGAAACAAAATTTAAACTTATATATAAAATATATGATGAATATGATTTAACAATAATTATAAGTAGTACCGCTCTTATTCCAATATCATTTAATTTAGTAACAATTTCATTGAGAAATCTAATAAGAGGTTGAGTGAAGATAATGAGTGAGTCGAATGAGTGCCTTTTGAAAGTGAAGGCAGACGAGTATGATTTTCAAAATGATAGTCTATTATTTTATAAAGAAGGTGAAAAGTACAAGTCATCAATAGAATTTAATGGTATAATTCTTGATTTCAATGAAAATGATACTATAATGAGCCTTGAAATGTTAGACGTATCAGAAAAATTTCATGTTTCAAAAACAGAACTTCTTAATATAAAAAACTTTGATGCAACCATAGAAATCAACGAAAAAAACATAAAATTAACCATGAAAATGGAAATAATCAAAAGAAACAAAGTTTTAGCTAAATGTTTGGAAGCATTAACAATAAATAATACAAATCTTCCATCCAGCACGCAAGAAATTGCTGTTACCTGCTGAAACTTAAGACGTTACAGTCCTTCATATACAAATCTTCTATCAGTGCCAATCATAAACAAAGTCTTTCATGGCACCACAAATATCCCTTTCGCAGTTTTAACGATCTTAACCTCATTTCCCGCCTCTGCACTCAGGAATTCAGGTCGTTTGATGGTGATAGTTTCATAGGTCTCAGGATCAAGTACCTGTATCGTCCTCTCTTCGTCCGCAACGAGAACTGCTAGAACAGCATCCTGTTTCCGGCTCAGTTTTTTCACATCTATCAGGTCATTGAAATTCTCCATGAACCTTTTTCCCGTTTCAAGGTCTATCCCGGTCACATGTTTTCCACAATTCTGGACTTCAATTACCTTATCACCAACGATTATTATATCACCCCGGACAAATTCCGGAAGGCGAAGAGCAAATGTTATGCGGTAAAGATCTACCCCGTTCTTCTGGCCTACAAGCTTCGGGGATTCCAGGAATTTTCCCCCATAAACATCAATTATTGCCTTGCATATCTGTTTTCCAAGTTTCATCGACCCGACATAATAATCGACACCTTCGTCAAGCTCAAGTATACTTGCAATGAACGAAAGCCTGTCCCCCTTAACACGTGAGCGCGATGCAACATCCTCGGCGATCTGTGTGCATTTTCCTAACTCTTCGCTCGTGGGAATGCGCTTATCAGCGCGGATCTGGACAATGCCTTCAAAATAACCGCCGGCTATCCTGCTGCATGTATCGCATGTCTCCCGGCTTATTCTCACTTCAGTATCAAGCGCAACTTCGATCGGGGCGCCTTTGATCTTCCCGCTTCCTTCTATATGCACTTTGTATCTTGAATAATCCATCGGTTTTAGTGTAAAATCCAATTTCACATCATGAGCTTCGGGGTCATGTTCAAGCGATCCGTTCACACATTCCATGATCGTTTTTTCTTCATCTTCCCCTGAAGACCATTTTCCTCTCTTGAATACCGAGCCGCAGGTCGCACATATGCGTGTATACAGGACTTGTGCGCATTTGATCAATGTTCTGTTTTGTGTAAAGCACTGCTTGCATACATTATCAAAAAAGACGTCGGTATCTTTACCGCATTTTGGACAGAATAAAGTTGCCATTATTGTTTTTCCAGTGTACTTCTTGTCGCAGCAATTACGCTGCTTTTTGAATTATGCGAGGGATTCCAGCCAAGCTTCTGCAATTTATCAATGGAAAGAAGCATTTTTGGCACATCGCCTTTCCAGCCGCGATTTCCACCTGTATAAGTGAATTTAACGTCATGCAGCCCCATTTCTTTCACTATCAACTCTCCGATCTGTGTCGAATTGATAGTGTCAGTAGAACCGATATTGAATATATTTGCCATTTCATCGCTGTTGTTTACAGCAAACAGGATGCCTTCTATACAATCGGAAACGTGGATATATGATTTTCGCTGCTGCCCATCGCCAAGGATCTCAAGTGCCTTCGGGTTTGTCTTCAATTTGTTGATAAAATCGATGATTATCCCGTGAGTTCCCCGCTCACCCACGATATTTGCAAAACGGAAGATCCATGATCTCATCTCAAATGTATGACAATATGAAGTTATGAGCGCTTCACAGGCAAGTTTCGATGCCCCGTATAATGATATCGGAATAAGCGGGCCATAATTTTCAGGTGTGGGAATAATAGATGCTTCGCCATAGACTGTGGATGTTGATGTAAATACGATATTTTGCTGTTTATTCATCCGCATCGATTCAAGCAGGTTATAAGTAACCATTATATTCTGTTCAAGATGGACCTTTGTATTCTCCGCGCCAAGACGTACATCAGGATTTGCGGCAAGATGATAAACCATGTCAGCGCCTTTGATCGCCTGTTTTAATTTTTCAAGTTCCAGCATATCAAGTTTGACTAATTTGAAATTTGGATCCTGATCGTGATGTTCTATGAACTCCATTTTTCCGGAACTCAGGTTGTCGATAACTGTAACTTCATTTCCACCTGCGATCAATTTATCGACCAGGTGGCTTCCAATGAAACCTGCTCCTCCGGTAACTATTATTTTTCTTTTCATTTAGACCTCAATGCCTTGCTTAAGTTGTAGTTTGTTATCATAAATATTGCTGATTGCGAGATTGTAATAATCTGTGTTAATCCGTGTCTTGGGATTGTGTTTTTCCTTACATCCCAGGTTTATACAATCTCTTTTTAGACACGGATTAACGCAGATTTACACGGATTTAATGTCAAATTCTTTTTTGTTCATTCTATTTTTGTATACTATTTTTTATCTTGTTACTTTCCAGGCATCCTGAGATGAGCGCTGGAACCGCGCCTATTGCCGTGCAGGTTTCAAGTGAAACACCTTTTGAGGTTATATCCAGATGATATTGGGCCATCTCGAAAAGTTCTTTTGGGAGACCTTTATGACCTAATCCTATGAGGAATAGGAATGATTTCTTCCTAATAATATTTTCCGAAAGGGCAGCGATATTGATCTCCTTTTTACAGTCAGGTTTTGAGGTAGTGACCACAGGCGAGCCAAACTGCGGCTGGAAACCTTTTTCGGGCAGATCGAATACATGGAACCTGCCAGAACTGAAAAGCTCAACGAGATATTTCCCGGAGCCGCCAATAGTTGTTTTGTCTTTTACGAAATTAACGAGTTCTTCGGCATTCAGTTTAAACGGATAATCAAAAAGAGCAAGGTTAAAACCAAAAGCATACGCGATCGGCGCCGCCCTTGCAATGCTGCGGTAATGAGCTTCATGGATTTTTATTTTATCATACGTGTTGACGATCCCAAGAGTTAACATGCACTTAATATATTAAATTGAAACCGTCACCATTTGAAAAGGATTATTTGCCCAGTTCTTTTAGCCGTCTGATCTTCTTTTGCGATTCTTCAACCGCTTTTTTCTGTTCCTTTTCAAGCTGGGCTACAATTTCATCAAACCCGACTTTAAGCGTATATATCTTGAATGGTCTGCCTTTCCCCGGTTTTTTCTCTTCCCGCTCATCCACCCAATCACGTTCCTTTAATTCCCTCATGGCAATACTTACTTCGGGCTGGCGTAACCTGGCTGACCTTTCAAGGTCAAGGGATGTGGCTGTATTCATATTTTGTAGAAATGCAAGCGACATGGAAATATTCCTGCTCAAACCCAGGGACATAAGTGCATCTGCTATCTCTTCGCCTTTTTCATCAAGCTGTTTGATTTTAAGATTTTTCATATTGACTCTATTATATATTAGAATTTAGTATTATTTTAATCTTTCGATGCAAATTTGATTTTTTTGGAGTGTCTGGCATTATTTTTCGTTCTTCCTCCCGTTATCCCCAGCTTCTTGATGTTCCCGATCGTGCCCAGATTTGTCCCGTCAAGCAGGAATACAGATGCTTTTTCAAGCTCTATTGCATGGTTTGCAAAAACAGGGCCAAGTAAATCCTCATGGATGGACTCATTAAATGGTATCCCACCGCACAATTCGTTAAAAGCTGGCATTATGATGACTTCCGGGTCTCTCCATATAATATCGCCGAAATATTCCTTAATGGCTTTCTCAATAAACCGGGTCTTGATCCACACCTGCTCAGAAACGGCATGCCCAAGAGTATCCTTAAGCCTGACCGTAGGATGGTTATGGGACATTACAACCTGCCTGGCCGACAATAATTCCACATCAGGCCAGGTATGACCGTGAAAATAACCCACCCCGTCAAGCACAAAACCCCGCGCCCCATGAATTGAGACATTTTCCGGCATAAGCTCCTCGATATCCCCATCATGATTCCCTGGCACGATATCAACAGGCGCATAAGCCGCCAGGGTTTTAAGAAAATCCGGGACTTCCTTTTTTTCCTGCCAGGATGTCCTTGGCACATTATGCTTTATATCGCCAAGAAGCACGATCCGGTCTGGTTTTACGGACATAATATACTCCAGCATGCGCTTCTTTCTTTTTTCCACCTGGCTGGGGATCGAGAAACCCTTGTGATAAAGCTCCCATTCTATGCCAAGGTGAACATCTGCGATCACAAGAACCTTGATAGAGTTCTCAATGACAAGAGCGGGTTCGTTTAGAATGGGGGTGGCGGTCATTTATGGTGTCGTTTCAGGTTGTGGTTATAGATATAACGATTGATACAAAGAGGGCGTTACAATTGGTGTTGGTAGTTCGGTCAATGCGCAACACATACCTTCGCATAAAACTTTTTGTTGGCAGTTTTCCTATTTTACAATTTATTTTTTTTTTTAGAAAAAATTTCAGATAAAGAAAGATTCCTTGAGATACCTAAAAAGGAAAATATAACTATTGAGGCAATTGCCAAGCAAAATAGAATCGTAAATAGTATAATCGTGTGTATTGGTTGACCCAAAATTGGGGCTATGTCATTGAATAAAAAATAACCTAATTCTATACCTAAAATAATCATTGTAAGCCATATTCCGAATGCAGTTAAAATCCAATTTCCAAGATGACTACCAATAGATGTTAATAAAAATATTATGAGACTTATTATAATTAATAGGACTCCAAACTCTAATTTATCAAATTGAAAAATAAAAATCAGACCATTCACTACCAATAGAAATAGGGATTCTATAGAAAATACGTAATAAAAATCATTATAAAAATTCTCAAAAATCCTCTTAAGATCTTCTTTAACTGAATCAGGATTTGATTCAAGGTTCGATTGGAATAAAAATATTTTTTTTAAATTAGACCCTTCCAAAATTCCCTTTAGAAAAAAACCGATTAGAAATAAAAAACTTGGTATTGAAACGACTAATTTGAATGCAAAAGGTGATTCCATGATAATTAGGCTAAAATGGCAGTATGCATATTTAAATGCTATCTAATAGTTCTAAATCCAAAGCTTTTATAATTTATATAATATGCATTTAAGGAATCCTATCCAATGATTATAATTTTGTGGCACAGACACGGCGAAAAATGACCCAGCAAAGGTTAATAATAATGCTATTGAATTATTCTACCCTTTATAATCAACAAACACGCTGGACGAACGCCCCGTTTCCGCTTCGTGTGCAAAAACGGACGAGCGCCTTTCGTCGAAGCCGTGGGTGCGGGAAACCAAGGTTAAGCCCTGTGCAGCAGTGTATAGTTATTTCGGATAGAGCGCCAATTTAACAATCGCGCCGGACAACGTGCGCGATAGTTAAATCGGGAGGTTGGGCGATAATGCGAACTGCGCATAATCGCGTTTTTCCTTTATCTTATTGTTAAACTGCTTTTATGAACCCCAACGCTTCACATATGTTAATTTGCATTGCGATGTCACGGAAATTATCAAGATTGAAACCCCGCCGTAAACAGCCCAACAGCCTTCTCATCACGCCTCTCCATCCGCGTGAGCCACCCACGCTCTCAAACGTCCCATCGATAAATATGCGCGAATCTGTGAAATCTGCGGATTGTCCTTTGAAGTTTTATCCACAGATTGAGTAGTTACTCTGGTCGAGGAACATCTGCGCGATGCACTTATTAAATCATGAGATTGGAGTGACAATATATTTAAATAATCACGAAGATAAATTACTATTATGACAGAAGTTAATTTGGAAGGAAGAATATTTCGTGACCTTGAATTTATTAAAGCTGAATTGATAAGTATAAAAGAGCATATGGTAGATGCAGATACCTTTCTCAGCGAAGAAGAAAAAATGCTTGTAAAAGAAAGTTTTGAGCATGAAAAGGAAGGAAAACTGCTTTCTATTTCTGATTTTAAAAAAAATTTGTAACCTGACATGTTTGAAATTTATCTAGACATTCCAGCACAAAAATTTCTAAAAAAAACCGATAGGATTACCGCAGAAAGAATTATAGAATCTATCAACAAACTTGCTGAAGACCCAATACCCCATGATTCAAAAAGGGTAATTGGAATGAACGAAAAAGTATTCAGGATCAGAGCTGGAAAGTATCGTGTCCTTTACAGAGTTGATTATAAAAATTTTATTGTAGTTATCATCAAGATTGATTTGAGAAAGCATGTTTATTTATAAATGACTTCCCCGCGCCAATTTAACAATCACGCCGGACAACGTGCGCGATTGTTAAATCGGGAGGTTGGGTGATAATGCGACTGCGCATAATCGCTTTTTTTCTTATTGTTAAACTGTTTTTATGAATCCCAACGCTTCACAATAACGCAAGAATTAATTACATTTAATTACAATGTATTATTATGGAAAGTGTACAGATAAGGATCGATGAAGAAAATATGAAGAGTTTGAATGAGCTTGCGCAAATGCTCAGTTCATCCAGATCGGTAGTTTTGCGAAGGATAATAGACGGGGGTATCAGGGAGTTACGGATGAAAATTGCCATGGAGAAATATATTGATGAAGAATTTTCTTTATGCAGAGCAGCAGAATTCTCCAATGTATCTATACAGCAGATGGCAAGATATCTCTCCCAAAGAGGTATTCCGTTTTTTAAGCAAAGTATAGAGGAGAGCGAAAAGGATGTATTAGAGGCTCAAACCTGGCTATAAAATGCGCGTACTCATTGATTCATCCACTCTTATCGCTCTTGCAAAAATAGGCAAACTCAACATACTTGAGATTATCTTCAAAGAGATATTTATCAATACAGCCCATATTTCGCACATCTTTTAATCATAATTAGATTTTTTATTAACCCATAATGATAAAAAACCATCATTTGACAGGATTAGCGTACTATTAACACTTTTGGTCTATTTGCGCTTTATGGCGCCGGGGTTGCGACCCCAGACCCCGGTGAGGCGCCGCCTATGGCGGGGTTTATTGAAAGACCCTTGGTTACATAAAATCAATATCCACATA
>JAPZAP010000105.1 GCA_027460585.1 Candidatus Methanoperedens sp.
CCAGAAGATGCAGTATTTTCCTTCGGTTTTCGTTCCCGAGTATGTCCAACAGTTGTGCCGATTCCATATTTATGCTTCACCCTTTAGTTAGTGACTTGGGGTTACTAACCTTAAGTTAGTGACGATGGTATATATAGGTTACCCCTGATTTTCTTTGACTGGCAATTCGCAAGTCTATTCAATTATATATGTGACCTGCACCGAAAGCGACACCTGAGATTCTCCCGGTTGGATCGGCCCAGCTTTCTCAGCAATCACCAGAGCCATAGGCTGCGGAATTCCCCCTTCGCTGATAGAAGTTGAGCTTACACCTGTTATCTTTACCTTCAGGTTCTCTGCAAGCCTATCCGCCTTTTCTCTTGCATCCTTTACCGCCACTGCAAGAAGGTCATCGTGGATTTGTTTCTGCTTTTCTTCTGATACCATGAAGGATATGCCGCTTACCTGGTTAGCTCCGGCAGCTACGGATTTGTCCAGGATGTCGCTTAAATTGCCAACCATCCGGGTAGTAACGACTACGTTGTTGGAAGCAGAATAACCCGTAATTGTCGGCGCGCCCCCGTCCTTGGGATAGCTGTAAACCGGCTGGATGGAGAAAACGGATGTCTGGATTTCCTTATCTGTGAGACCCTGATTTTTAAGCGCGCTAATCACGGCATTCATAGAAACAGCGTTCTTATCCGAAGTTTCCCTGGCAGAAGGCGCCTGCGTTAATACCCCGAGACTTATAGATACCGTATCAGGCACAACGAATGATGATGCCGACCCGGAAACGTAGAGCAGCTTTTGCCCGGGCGTGGTAACATTGAATAACTTTACCCCCGCCGTGCCAGCCATGGTAACACTGTATAACCCGGCGGCTATTACAACAATAGCTATCGAAAGGATAACTATTATTACGTAGAATTTATTATCCGAAGATTCTTGTGACATAAAAACCCCTGATTTATAAAATGACTTTTTCAGGTATATATTTTCTGTATAACCCTTTTGGATTTTCTTCAGCCATGGTGATAAACAGCAGACTTTACAGAACCCTTCAAGCGAGAGCGTTTCAATTCGTGTTGGTAGTTATGTCAATGTGCAACACTATAGTTCAACTCGTGTTGGCAAATCGAAACGATCATAATTTGGAATTAATATTTGGAGTTTATTATTTTTATTTAAGGAATCTTTGGCAACGCCCTTTATCGTAATAAGCATCTTCATTGTTTGGGTCTATTTTTAGAACTTTATCATAACATTTAATTGCTGCTTCATAGTTTTGTAACTCCTCTAAAATTCTGCATTTATCTGTTAAAGGCTTTATATCATTTGGGTCTATTTCAATTACTTTGCTGTAGCATTCCAGAGCTTCTTCGTACCGTTCCAAGTTAAAGAGAACACAACCCTTATTCAGCCATGCATCTTTATCGTTTGCGTCTATTTCAATTACTTTGCTGTAGCATTCCAGAGCTTCTTCGTACCGTTCCAACTTAAAGAGAACACCACCCTTATTCAGCCATGCATCTTTATCGTTTGGGTCTATATCAATTGCTTTGCTGTAGCATTCCAGAGCTTCTTCGTACCGTTCCAAGTTAAAGAGATCATAACCCATATTCTGCCATGCATCTTTATCGTTTGCGTCTATTAAATTCATATTACCCCTTTTATATACTTAATTCACACATTATCATGTATATGTTAAACTATGCCTCGCTCCTCGAGAGCAAAACCAGTTTTGGTTTAGCAACCGACTCTTGACGGCTTATCAGAGCAAATGAAGACCCTAACAGAACCCTATGGATAATGATAATATAATATCTGCATTTCATTTTTATATTTATTCAAAATATCTTCGATTAAATCACTTTTATCTTGCTCTTCATATACAAAATAATCATCCAGAACTGCAAATGCTATCGATTTTGCAATTTTTAAATTCTTATAAGCTTTAAGCCTTTCGATATCCTTTATAATAAGTTCCTCTGCGGGTTCTCTCCAATCTGGATAATGAAAATGTTTAGCCTCGAGACACAATTCGAATGGTAGAGCAGCCCCGTTTGATATTGCCATATCTACTTCTACGCCTTTGTGTTTTCCGAATTGTTTTTGTAATTTACGCAAGGAATTACGAAAGCTTTCACAGCTTTCATTATCAAAATTGTTTGATGTTAACGAGCATTCAAGATGAATATCTAAATTATTGACTTTATTATTCTTAAATTCTTCATATAGAAATCTCATTAAATGCCCCATAACGTCCTTTTCCTTCCAGCATACTGGTTGTTTGTCATATCGATATCGTTTCTTATTAAATTCACAAAAGGTTTTCCATGCATTCTCTAATAATTGTGGTATTTCAGCCATATATAATTGAGATTATCGAAACTTGTTATTAAATTTAATGTTAATGTATTTCAATTATTTTAATTCGTATTGATAAATTGAAGTGAATCTAAAAATAAATATTGCATATTATATAACTACCAACATGAATTGTAACGGTCATCTTCAAGCAAAATCTATATATTTGATAACGGTTATGTATAATTTTGTCAAAACTTAGAATATGGAGGTTTACATGACAACAAGCCTGAATTTCTTTAAACAATATCACAGCACCGTGATAAAAGCTCTCGGTGAGGATGCCAAGAAGGTAAATGCAAAGGTCGGTTCGATAATGGCAGACAACTGGGCTGACAAAGCAGGAGAAATCAATAGCAACGGCGAGTTCGCTGCGAGTTTTGAGAATTACCTGAAAAACCAGCTTGAATTTGCAGAACAGGTGAAAGTCAAATGCGACGACAAGAATTATTCACTTGACATCAAAGGATGCGCAATCTGCCACGGCAATGAGATATTGAGGAACGAAGGTGTGGCAACAGCATGTCCTATAGTACAGGCTGCAAAGTATGCGGCTGTCAAGAAAATCGGGAGAAATGTGATAACAAAAGGTGTGGAAAAGCCTGGCGTTGTTGGCGAATGCACCATCAAGTTTGAACTGGAATAATTATAGCTAAAAACTTAAACGTCTTAAACTAATCTTTGCGACCTTTGCGTCTTTGCGGTGATAAAAACGCACACCGCAGAGGCGCAGAGAACGCAAAGTGTTCCTAAAAATGAGTATTGAAAATCAGGTTCTCAACCTATCCGTTCAAGCAGCGGGTCCTTTGACCCAACCATTTCAAAAGCACGCTTGCGCCTCAGGCATGACTCGCATACGCCGCACGGTTTTTCCTTGCCTTCATAACATGACCATGACCATTCAAGCGGGGCATCAATTTCCAGCCCACGTCTTACGATATCGGCTTTGTTCATGGAAATAAGCGGCGTATAGACCGATGGGTGCACCAGCGTTCCGAATTTAAGCATTTCATTGAAACGCTCCACGAATTCAGGCGTGTTATCAGGGAAAGTTGCAGCTTCTTCGGCATCAAAACCCGTAACAATAAGGTCATATTTATAGTTCTCAGCAAGCGCCGCCCCTATTGAAAGAAAAACAACATTACGTGCAGGCACCCAGACTTCTTCTGCGCTTTTCTGTGTAATCTCTTTATCATCAAGTTCATTCCCCGCTATATTCGGCAGCGGTCCCCCGCCAGTAAG
>JAPZAP010000106.1 GCA_027460585.1 Candidatus Methanoperedens sp.
ACGTTTCAAGTGGCGAAGTTCGATGGGAAGTCGGTGTTTTCCAAGCTTGTGGTGGTTTTTTCGCTCAAGTCCTTTCTTAATATTGTCGCTTCTCATGATATCATGTTATACATTACTTTAAGTATTATATTTTCTGATGTTTTTACACCGATTAGTCTCAAAATTTGGGTATAAATCTGGAAAAAAGATATTTATGAATAAAACTTTATTGTTATTGTAGAGGATAAAACTTATAATGCCTCAATCCTATTCCAACAAAATCTCCATAATCCTCTACCTATCCTATTATAATTAAAAACATTGATTTTAAATTACCTTCCGCAACTACCACAATTTCCTCCACAGGTGCCAGGTATATTATCTTCTTCGCAAGAGTCTGGATTTTTCAGTCTGCTGAGTTCTCGTTTCTTATCAGTTATTATGTTGTCAATGTTATTCCATTGCAAACTACCTGGTTTGCAGCGTACCTTTACTTTTTCAATTTCTGCGATTTCTTCTTCAAGTTCTTTTATTGACATTATTTTTCTCCTTTCTAGAAGATTTATGGAAATGGCATGGCAATTATTATCATTCTCTTAACCCTTATAAATCCCTCCAATAACTTCCCGTATCCTGTCAGCCGTCTTTGGTCCCACAAGTTCAACAATCATCAGTTCCTCCCTGGAGGCAGTCATTATACGTTCCACGCTGCCAAAATGACGCAGGAGATTCTTTGCCACAACCGGCCCGATCTCAGAGATCGCAGATACCACATATTCCTGTTGTTGCGGAAGTGTTGAGGCTGTTTTTGACCCATGCAGGTTTATTTCCTTTTTCGAATCCGTCTGTTCCCTTTTTGCTATCACGCTTATCAATGCTGCGGTGTCTTCTTCATCCTTCGTGAACAACACCGGAACCCCGAAATCAATGGCGATAGTGGACAGCGCGCCGCGAATCGAATTGGGATGGATCTGGCGCTTTGTATAGAGCCCTTCGCCCTCAATAATTAGAAGAGGACGGCTGTATGCGCGCACAAGGTCTGATATCTGGCCGAAGAGATCACCGCCATCAAGGAAAGTTGCAAGGAAATCATCTGCTGTTTTTCGCTCTATCCCAACGCGGTCGCTTACTACATAATCCCCAACAGCCAGCGTTCTTAAAATTATCTCAACTCCAAGCTTTTCAAGGGCATGCGCAACATGGGATCGGATCTCCCTCTGGTCAATATAAACACTTACTGCTGGCGCTTTAGCCTCTGGATTTGATGAATGTGCATCCGGGAAATCTAATAATTTTGTCTGGCCATTTAACTCATGATCGATTGGTTTTTCCTTTTCGATGTCCAGATCAATATTTTTCATAGTCTTTACCATCCGTTGCTCTTTCCTGTTGCTGCTCCAGAAGTATGCCTCATCTTTTGATCCTTTCGCAAGCAGTATAACAACTCGTCCTTCATGCTTCCTCCCAGTACGTCCTTTTCGCTGGATGCTCCTTATTTCCGAAGGGATGGGCTCAAAAAAAACCACAAGATCGGTTGCAGGAATATCCAGTCCCTCTTCAGCTACCGAAGTAGCCACAAGCGTGTTATACTCACCATCCTTGAATTTCTGTATGATCTCAACCTGATGTTTCTGGGTAAGACCTTTGTCCATGTAATTATTTGCCTGTCCTACGAACTTAACAGGTTTTATGCCAGGGATTTCTTTGAGGGAATTTGTTACAAGCTCAGCTGTATCCCTGTAATTCGTAAAGACGATAACACGTGATTGTGGAGCTTCAAGTATCTGCTTTTCAACGAGTAATTTCACTTCATTTAATTTGGGATTATTTCCGTCGCAACCGCCAAGATGATGAACAGCCTGGCGCATGTTCAGGTCTTCCATGAGCCGCTTTGCCGCTTTGCTCCCGCTTTTTGAGCGCGCCTCATTATCAATCCTCTCAAAATATTTGGATAAGGCTGATGCGCCCTGCGTATCTGATATCTCGATAGCATGACTGACCTTGAAAATCTCGGCAAGAAGGGAAATTCCCTGGTATATCTTCTGGTCCGGGAATGATCCAAGCTGGGTTTGCAATCGCGCCTGGAGGTCTAGCATTTCCCTTTTTGAAAAATGTTTCTGGTAATCCGAAATAATACCAAGTTCGCGTAATTTATCAAGCCTGTTGGTGAGAACTTTTTCCATTATTTGCTTCAAGCCTTTGATCTCAACAGGCACGGTGACATATTTCCACTCAATGTCTTTATCGAAAATATAGGGCTTAACATCAGGATCGGAGTCCGTTCTCATTTCAACCGATTTCAGGTGGAGATTTGCACAAACCTCCTGTATCTTTTCCGTGTTACTTCCCGGGCTTGCTGTTATTCCAAGGACAAGTGGTTGCAGGTTCTGGCTTGCATACTTTTGCGCAATATAGACATATGAATAATTTCCTGTTCCCCTGTGCGCCTCATCAAAAATGATGCAAGACACCTGTTCAAGGGTTATTTTCCTGGCAAGCAGATCGTTCTCTATGACCTGGGGCGTTGAAATTACAAGCTGTGCTTTTTCCCACATGCTTTCCCGTTTTCCCGGAGATGTATTCCCTGTGAATAATATGATATTTTCAGGAGGGATATTCAAGACATTTTTAAAAAAAGCAAAATGCTGCTCCACAAGAGGTTTTGTGGGGGAAAGAAGGAGTACTTTGCCTTTCGAAAGGCGTGACACCATTACAAGCAGTGCTACTATAGTTTTCCCAAGACCTGTGGGAAGCACGATCAGTGTTGATCTCTTTATAGCTTCCCCGGCAAGGGCGAGCTGGTATAATCTTTGCTCTATTGTGTCAGATTTTATAAGGGGATGATTTATATATTGGGCATCATTCATTCTTTGGAACTAATCCATTGTTTCGCCTGTGTCTTTCTGGCGAAGTTCAGATAGTGAGAATGCGACCTTTTTTAATTGATAGGTTTCTATATCGGTAGCAGTATCACCTTTCTTTATTGCTTTTATCCTGTCAATAGGTAAACCCGAATATTGAGCTACTTGTTCATATGTCAGTTTGTGCATGTGCAATAATTCAATAAGATAGCGTTTTGTAGCTGGAAGGCCCATATTTATCACCGTTAATAGTATGGTTTAATACATAAGCTGGTATATCAAGGTTCTTATGGTGTGATAACTATGGCAGAAAATGATATTGATGCGATACAAACAACTGAAACCGAGGTCGGCGGAGTCAAAAAGACTATCAGGAAATTCAAGAGGAAATGTACTGTCGTACGTGTTGCGCAGGCAAAAGGCTGGAGAAATGTGGTCGTATTGGATGGGAAAGATAATAAAAAATACTTCTTCGGGAAGGTAGCTAATGCACCCCCGGAGCTAACTCCTGGTGAGGAATTATTTATTGGTTTCGAAGACGTGCCTTATGAATTGCCCGGGATCAAGCATAAAATTATCCTCATGACCCTTGATGGATTCCAGCTTGATTGGACTATGGTTTAAGGTTCTACGACAATAGTTCCTGTCAGGCTTTTTTCATCTTTCAGATAGAAATTGAACGTGCCTGTTTTCAAAAACGTATAATCCATTCGTTTGGCATTATTCAATAATTTATCCTCAAAAAGACCTTCTGAGCTAACAAGAGTAACTGTGTAGGTTCCTTCATTTGTCCAGACTATACTATCGCCGGGTTTGATCGTGACCGTTTTTGGGGTAAAACCTCTTTGTGTATCCAGTTTTACAGATGAATGATTGCCTGAAGCAGTGACTACCGGGGCCGGAGTGCTTGCTATTGTCCGAACTGGAGTTTGCGTAACGACAGGTGTTGATACTGGCCTTGGAGTTGGTGTTGGAGTTGGAACCACCTGCTCCTTCTGCGCCGGATTTATGAAAAATACCCATGCAATTGCGCCCAAAACCAGTATTGCCAGAACTATAGGAATGAGCGTATTGATACCTCCAGAGGGCGGGACTGGTTTTGCAGGGGCGACGGTTTGAACTTTTGTTTTAAGGTCTGTTTTATTATCTGTTGTATTCTCTGTTTTAATCTCTTTTTTCGCCTCTTCTTTTCTCGCTGTGCCTGCATCCGCCATTACCGGCTTTGCAGCTATATCGCCTGCACCGGTCAGGTCTTTGCTCCATTTGCATTTAGGGCAAGTCTGAGCTATTGGATAATCTATACTTCCAGAACCTATTTTTTTCTGGATCGTCTTTGTTAAGAGAGTTTCGCCGCATTTAGGGCATTTATCTTCCATTTCGACACCATACTAAAAACCATCATTTGCAGTATATAAATATATCGACCGATTTTTCAATAAATATACATATTTTAAAAATCGTTAGAACGTCTATACCAAACCATTAAATATGGTCGTGTATTATTAGGCCTACTGCGCTCCGATAGTGTAGTAGGCCAATCATTCTGGCCTTTCAAGTTTTTGCGCCATCCGGCGCTGAAATAAAGATAGCCAGAGACTCGGGTTCAAATCCCGATCGGAGCATCCAAAAGTTCTTTATAATCCTATTTATTCTTAATCGTTATACCCCGCAGCTTGCTGCGGATGGGACAAGGCATTCCAACTGCAACCTCAGAGATCCACGGAGTCATGAGATACCCCGCAGCTTTGCTGCGATTGGGAGCTTCATTGGAGCGGTTTTTTTATGGATTTTATGACAAGTGCAAAATCCTTGCCGGGCTATACCACTTTAGTAAAAAATCCGTACAGTTTTATTAAAATCCCTACTCATCCGTATTCATCCTGATAAAACAATGAACTTATACCCGCCTAGCAAGCTGAACATACCTGTTGCTGTGCTCAGGATGTGTTTTAGACTCATGTTGAGCGAGATCAAAAAGCCGGTTGATGCGCTGATATGCCATGTCCTTTGCCCTGTCTTTCTGGTTTTTGCGCATGTCCCGTTTAATGAGCGGTATTTTACAATAGATGCCTGAATCTACCTAAACTTTCGCTTATCAGATTATTGCCAAAGCGTATGTCCTAAAACTGCCAGAATTAAAATCATGGCCGCTGTATAAAATTGAGTATGGATTAAATAGCTCCGACTCTTCAGGACTGCAGGAGTAAATTTTAATTTCAACAGGATCCCGAAAAACCCCTGCCAGGCCAGTAGTGCCAATACCAGCAGCAATGGAAGATTATTCATAAACGGTAGAACGAGATATCCATGAAGGTAAATCAGGGCGATCGAGCTTAATCCAAGATAAGGATGTGCTTTATTTAAAATATTCAAAACATCCCACAAATCTGACGCAAATGCAGGCCGCTCCCCTACGGGATTTAATCTCTGGACTATACTTCCCTTCTGCACGATAAGTTTCATAACCGATCGTGAATATACAAACCAGATCGTAAAAAAACCAAAGCTCCCGAGAGATTTTCCGAATTCATTCAGACCCACACTTACAATATATGTTGCCCCACCTTTAGAATAAAGATAAAGCATATAGACGGCAGAAATTATTGTCGCAAATATTGCAAATATAATTAACCTAAAGTTAGGGTCTTTTGCCATTAGCCTGCCCCTGATATTTTCATCCTGTTTTCTTCAAGCTTGCTCTATTACATTTACATATTTACCCCAGAGTATAAAAGATATGCTGAATACCGTTTGATGCCAATAGCATATCTACGGTTTTTTGTAACACCGCACAGATCGATTATCTGCTGCTGTAGCCGCAATGGTATTTGATGACTAATCACCACCACCCCTATCACCGCCCCCCGGATTATTTGACGAATGGCATCGGCTTCCGGTGCATGTAGTCTCAGTAAATTGAACCGGATGACAGGTTACGCATGTGAGCGGTCTTTCCCCAACAATATGTTCACCAACCCTTTGATGCACAAAGTTAGCCGGTGTAAAACCATCGGGAGTATGGCATTGGGCGCAGTCGGTACTCATACCTGCGTGTGTCGAAGGCGGCTGATGACAATTTACACATCCTGGCGCAGTCCCATTATAGGTTCCATGGTGACATTGATCGCATGTGAGGGACTGATGTTTTCCTGTTAATGGGAATTTTGAATGATCAAAATTGGCAGGTTTCCAGCCCAGAGGAGAGTGGCATTTATCGCAATTTCCAGTAATCCCGGCAATGTGGTTTGCGGGTACTTTGTGGCAACTTTCACACATCGATGAAGTCCCGGTATAGGTTTCATGGTGACATTGATCGCATGCGAGAGACTGATGTTTTCCAGTTAATGGGAATTTTGAATGGTCAAAATTGGCAGGTTTCCAGCCCAGAGGAGAGTGGCATTTATCGCAATTTCCAGTAATCCCGGCAATGTGGTTAACGGGTACTTTGTGGCAACTTTCACACATCGATGAAGTCCCGGTATAGGTTCCATGGTGACATTGATCGCATGCGAGAGACTGATGTTTTCCTGTTAATGGGAATTTTAAATGGTCAAAATTGGCAGGTTTCCAGCCCAGAGGAGAGTGGCATTTATCGCAATTTCCGGTAATCCCGGGGATATGATTTGCGGGCAATTTGTGGCATGATTCGCAATTGGGGCTTGTGCCATTGTATTTATCACCGGGGTGACATTTTTCACAGCTCAATGTTCCATGCACTCCGACAAGTTTGAAATTCGTATGGGCTTTGTGGCACAGTTCGCATTGGGCCGGTGTAATTACACGCGGCTGGCCAGTCTGGTTATGGACGAGATTGTGATGACAATCGGCACATAAAACCGATTTGTCCATGTGCAGGGAATGTTTTGCCTCTACAGTCTTGTCGGTGAGATTGCGTGTTTCAGGATGGCATGGAAGGCATTGATCGTTTTTGACCCGGGTTACGATCTGGATGGGCACTGCATAATTCCCTGTAAAATGGGAAACAAGCTGCCTCGCAGCGCGTTTATTCTCTGTAACGAACCCTTGCAGTCCCGGTTCTGAATGGCAGTTAAGGCACACCGTTTTTGTTGCATGCGTCGAGTTTTGCCATGTATTGAAGTAAAAGTTCATTTCATGGCAGGAGTCACAAAACCCGGGCTGGGACCTCGCCGCCTGGAACCCGACACCTCCGGCAATTAACATGATTGCCAGAATAGCCAGTGAAGTTATTGGAATTATTTTCTTACTCGCCATGATACCAGCTTATTGGGACTTATTATGTCAATGAATCTCCGGAAAAACTTCGAGGGATACAATTCGTAAATGAAAACAACCTGTTCTCTCCGGTACTTATCCTCCTGACTTCTAAATGTAAAAGTAGTTCATCAAAGGCAGGTTGATCAAGTTCATCCAGATTTTTAGTATATGCTGTTTCTTTCAGGCTTTCAGTTATATGAGTTAGTAGATTCAGATAATTGGTTGTGGTACTTTTTGCCAACTCATCTCGCCTACATTCCATAACAAAACCTTTTATCAATTCTTTATTTTTCTGAGAAGTCGCTGCACCCTCTAATCGTGCCATGACATTGATAAAACCGCTATCATAACAGTGAATATCGTCAACATTTCGTGTCATTACTTACCAAATAGGCTATATACGAGTATAAACTATTCTTATATGCTCCCGATCGGAGCATCTAAAAAACTTACCTATCCGGGTCGGTAACATATGGATAAATTTTTTGAAGTAGCAATCGAAGAAGCCAAAAAAAGTTCTGCTCAGGGGGGAATACCTATTGGCTCGGTTCTTGTGAAAGACGGGAAAATAATTGGGCGAGGTCACAACCGGCGAGTCCAGAAGAATGACCCTATGGCTCATGCAGAGATTGATTGTTTGAGAAATGCAGGCAGGATTGGGAGTTATAAGGAGACAGTTCTTTATTCCACATTAATGCCGTGTTACCTTTGTGGAGGAGCCGTTGTCCAGTTCGGGATTAAGAAAGTAATAGTTGGGGAATCCAGGACATTTGAAGGCTCTGAAGAATTTATGAAGCAACATGGGGTTGAAGTAATAAACCTTGACAATAATGAATGCATCACCATGATGCAGGACTTTATTAAGAAAAATCATGACCTATGGTTTGAAGATATCGGTAAATAGTGACTGTCATATCTTTTGGTGTTATACTATTAAATCATAAATACGCTATCTTAAATCTGCGTTCATCGGCGTTTATCTGCGGTTTTTTATTTTCAAATATTTTATGATAGCCCCCCAATACCAAACTTTTTGACTGCCCCAAAAATATGATATACTTTTTATAGATGAAAAGCTTTAAATTTAAAGTTTGCAAATATAATAATAGGTGATTATTATGGAGTATATCCGGGATACGGTATATGTGATTAATTTAATCCTTTGCATTATAATAATGGCATTGGGTTATTGGGGCTATAGGAAAACAGGAGATTTGGCTATATCTTTTGGTTGCATATACCCTTTTTATGATATTACATTTAACAAATAATTGCAGTGTATTCAGCAAGGTGGGAAAAAAATGATATATAAAATAATAACAAGTCTAATCACAATTATAACAATCGCATTTATAATCTCTCTTTCAGGATGTGTTGGTGAAAAAGCAACAGAAAATCCGCCTCAAAAAGCTTCTCTGGAAAAATTAAATGAAAGTAATGTTACCACCACATGGAACCTATCGTTCTTATATGGCAGCAGGGATGATGCTACTAACCAGCAGGTAAATAAAGATGTCCTGTTCCAAACTTCAACAATTGATGCTTTGCTTGAAGGTGTTTATGACGGGGACACTACCTTTGGGGAGTTGAAGAAGCATGGTGATTTTGGACTGGGCACTGTTAACGGACTAGATGGGGAGATGCTTGAACTGGATGGGAAAGCATATCAAATAAAGACTGACGGAGTTGCTTATGCTGTTAATGATTCGATGAAAACGCCGTTTGCTGTTGTGACATTTTTCGAACCCGATAAGAAACTATTTTTAAACACAACTATGAATAGCTCGCAATTTCCAGACTATTTAGAGAGTAAATTCCCAACTAAAAACATAATCTATGCCATTAAAATAAAGGGCAATTTCGAATATATAAAGACAAGAAGTGTTCCCGGTCAAAAAAAGCCATATCCAAAACTGGTTGAAGTTACTAAAAACCAGTCAACATTTGAGTTCCATAAAGCAAACGGAACTATTATTGGCTTCTGGCTTCCTGTTTATATGAAAGGAACAAATGTTCCGGGGTATCATTTTCATTTTATTACTGATGACAGGACAGCGGGCGGACATGTGCTTGAATACATACTGGGTAATTCAAGTATAGAAATTGACTATACTTCTGACTTTTTAATGGAATTGCCAGGAACAGAAGAATTTTATAAAGTTAACCTTGAAGAAGATAAACAGGCAGAACTGGAGAAGGTGGAGAAATAGGATTCAGGTTTTATGAAAATATATGAGGATTAGTCAGATGTCAATTAGGAAGATGGGATATGTTATTGTTTTTTTATTAGTTATCCTTTTGTTTATCATCTTCCTATACGGAGGAAAAGGTGCTACTGATCAGGCTTCAACCCCGGATGTCCGGGATTTATGGAGGATGTATAGACTCGCCGTAAAAGATGCCCAGATTGCAAGCCAGGAGGAGATATCCAGGAATCTGACAGCTATCATCGAGTCAAATAGTAATCTGATATGGGATAAACATGATTCAGATCAACCAAGGGTTATGGTTGTCACATGGACCGGTGATTTTTATAATGATAAAGTTGGCAAATCCATTCAGGCCGATAGATTTGTTTGGGTAACAGTTGCACCGGAATTGAGGTACTTCTGCACCAATTATCAAAAAGAATACCCAAATCTCACAATAAGGCTGAAGCAGCTTCTTGGGCTTCCCCCTGATAGTGTCAAATCCAGGTTCGTGGAAATATGGGTCTATCCATACGATCTCTTCAGGCCAAGCCCTGATCCTGAAATAACAGATCATGAGGCTGAATTAACTTTTCCGGAGTCAAAATTCATTAATGTCAGCAATGAATACATCAAGTGGTTTAATGAACAGGAGGTTGAGTCATATGGTCAGGATGGTTATCCATGGACAAGGCTGGGATATACCTACGATTGGGGTAATCCTGAAAGTGAAGTGGGGTTGAGCGAGTTCGTGATAAATCAGGGGTCAATTATCGAAGTCAAAGGTTCATATAGTCTCAAGGATTATTGCTGGCATCAAAAGTGATACAGATAAAGAGTTATCAATCCTATTAAGCTTAATATAATCGTTGGCTTACTGGCTTTATTTTCAGTGAAATATTCATATCCTGCCAGTGCTATCATCGGAAGCACAAATGCAATAAGGAGATTCCCCCCGAATATCCCCGGAAACGTCAGTAAAAGCAGGAAAGCATTTTCAGGTTTTTTCTGGAAATCTATCTCCTTTAACACTTTAACAAGGATGAAGCCCGAAACTGCCGCAAGCGCAGGAGCTGTTGCCCATAGTAACAATTCCAGAGGGAGTTTACTGAAAAAGGGGGTGATGAATAATACCGGAAGAAAGGCGATAGCTGTCACTATACTTGCATTCCCAGATTTCGCTCCGACTGAAACTGCGCCTGCGCTCTCTATGTAGGTTCCAACGGTAGGTTGACCGAACAGCGCCCCGACAGATGTTGAAACTCCCTCCACATGCATTACTTTCCCGATGACTTTATCTTCGTCACCCAGTTTCATGGGAGTTAAAAGCGCTTTTAAAGTACCAGTGACGTCCACCAATTCAATGAGAAGGAAAATCAGGATCAAATGCAGGTAGTTCAAGGCATCCACGAAGTTCAGGATAAAAATAACTTTTGAGGGGTCTTCTATTCCAAAATTCAAAGCAGGGTACGCTGTATTAAAAATCACAGGTGCTATTATCAGAGCCAGGGCAATGCTTGCCAGCATGGCAACACCTTTAATTGCTTCGGGGAGTTTTTTATAAAGAAAAACGATCAGGATCGCCAAAATGAAAAAAGAAAATACTGATAGGGTATTATAATTGGCAGGAAGCGTGGGCATCCCAGGTACTGAGCTTGCCTTGAAGAGACCTGCATCAAAAAAAGCCAGGTAAAGTAAAAACAAAGACACTGCAAACCCCCAGACCAGGGATAAATTTCGCGGGATCGCCTGGGCGAACTTTTTTCTAAGACCGCTGACACTGAAAATTAAGAATAGAACACCAGCCCAGAACACGATGCCAAGAGCGGTTGGAAACGGTATGCCAGCCCCTACAAGTCCAAAAGCAAAGAAGGCATTCTCGCCCATATAAACGCTCTGGGCAAAGGGCACATGAGCGTAAATCCCATTAGCAAGCGTGAATAAGATTGTTACGATTATTGTTGTGGTCATCAATGCCCCAAAATAATCCTGGCCAACGCCCTGTGCTATGATAGAAGGGCTGAGGATCAAAGCGTACAGAAGCAGCGCGGCATTTAATAGCCCGCCTACGATATCCTCTTTCAGGAATTTCATATGTCATTACTTTGGATAAGGATTTAGATATAGTTTGTTATATTAAAAGGGAGTTTCAATTTGGGTTGGTAGTTATCCTAATCTGTTGCACTTCTTAAGTGATGGTCTAAATACAGCCTGAAATAATTTAATATGGGATTATGGTAGATTGTAGTTACTTTTGGGTCTACCACCTACATGTCAAGCAAATTTCAATAAGAGTCCTATAAATGATATAATTGATGAAATAAAGACACCGATTAACTCGAGGATAGTCCTAAGACGTATTTTTTCGTACCCTTTTAATCGAAATATACTATTTTTCACCCGATCTAAGTTTTGAAATGCGATTGCAAACTTTTGTATATGGTTATATCGGTTCATCGCATTCTCGTTAGAAAGAAATTCTTCTAATTTTTTGTATTCATCTTCATATAATTCTGTAATTTTTTTAATTTCTTTATCTATTCTTATTTCAAAAATTTTTTTTATTTTTTTGTTGGCACTAAAATAGAGATGTATTCCTACCAAAATTAAAATTATAATTAAAAGAAGCTGAGTATAGCTTATAAAGGTAAACTTCAAGTCTTTAATATCAGAACTTGACATCATAAGGTCATAGCTTGAAAATATTATTATCGTTAGTAATAAAAAATAATAAGTGGTAGCATCCAAAATAAAATATTTGATTTTTGCTAGGCGTGAGTTCTCAATTTCATCAGGATTAATTTTGTCAATTCCTTTGTTAGTATTGAATAAGATACTCAGGATGTAAAATAGAAAATAATAGAAAAGCAATTTCCATATCACTTCTCCCCAACTGATAGATTTAAAGCTTAACGTTGAAATGCTATAATGAAAATCCCTAAGAATAAACAATATGCCAAAGAAAACAAACAACTTCCAGTTCTCTTGAGTAATCTCTTTAAACAAATTATCTCCAAAGATTTCTCTTATTTTTTCTTTTAAATATTGAACTCCCCAATACTGAAATGCTATCAAAAAGCTCAACATCAGCATTTCGAGTTGATTTTTTAAAGTAAAATTCCAAGGGAATTGTCCATTATTACAAGGGGCAAGGTAAGATTCAAGCAACAAGCCAAAAAATATAATAAATCCCAAAAAAATTGAAATGATATCATAAGGCACTGATTTTATGATATTATTATAAACTGATTTTATAACTGATTCAATTTTAGATAATTCATCACTCAATATGCCGAAAATCAAACATTCTCTCTCCTGACAATTTAGATATAATTTTTCTTAATATAGTTTTTGAAAATATTTAATTGTATTGTTTAAAGAAAAATATATATCTCCCAATCTCACGGTTAATTATTGTATATTAGCCGACCCTACGGAAAAATGTCTGAGAATGACACGACAAAGAGCGACCCGACAAAAAGGTTAAACAGGGAACGCTGTTGAATTGTTCTTAGCCTAATAATAAACAAACACGCCGGAGGAACGCAACCTTTTCGCGCCTCGCTGCGAAACGGACGAGCGCCTTTCGTTAAAGCCACGAGCACAGGAAACCAAGGTTAAGCCCCGTGCAGCAGGGTGTAGTTATTTCGGATAGAGCGCCAATTTAACGATAGTCTAAGATATTTCATGACCTATGTCTTCATATGTCCACAGGGGCAAACGACATGGAACACGGATTGCGCGGATGACGCGGATGCACACGGATACGATTGACAGGTTTTCGTGTTTGATTAATAAGGAGAAAACAACACAGTAAAATTTACGAATGACCGGAAAGAAATATTTGGAACAGAACCCTCAAATCCGCGCGTATCCGCGCAATCAGCGGCATCCGCGTTCTATTTTCGATTTGATGAATGCTACTTCTTCAATCCAAATAACCAGCCCTAAAGAGAGCACGCAAAAGCGAATGTGCGCCCGACCGCGCAAGAATATCGTTCCAGCAAGGTGTAAGTAGCGATAAACGCCCCACAATGCATTATTCTGAAGCCAAAAAGACATAATGGCCATAGCGTCAAGTTAGACTTTGAACTTTTTTAATATATAACTAAATTTTTTATTATAGGTTTCGCTCCATCCATAGAATTTCTTAAAATCAAAAATAAATATCTAATATTATGTACTGTATATACAGATAAGTAAACAACAAAAAAAAATGGATTCAACATTTGTCAGGGTTTAGACCCTTAGCGAGCCACGGAACCCCCTGACGCCATAGTAAGATTCTGCTCCGTTGTGATACACGAAGACATGGTCGTAACGGCGATCAGCAAAGATGGCACCGCCGAGTTTTCTAATTTCAGAAGGTGTTTTCAACCAGCTCGACGTTTTCGTATCGAAATTTCCAAGTTTCTGCAACTCTCGATATTGTTCTTCCGTTAAAAGCTCAATGCCCATGGCGGCTGCCATATCAATAGCGTTATTTTCTGGTTTATGTTCTTTCCTTGACTCCAGCCCTTCACGGTCATAACAAACATTTCTGCGGTCTTTAGGACTTTCCGCTGAACAATCATAAAAAATGTATTCGCCCGTCTTTATATCATGACCAACAACATCCGGTTCACCCCCAGTTCTTTCCATTTCATTGAGTGACCACAGTTTTTCAGTATTAACTTCCAGCTTTGCCTGTACTTTAGCCCATTCAAGACCTTTATGGCGGTTCATGTTTTTCTCAAAACGGGCTTTCAATGCTCTGAGTAGTTCTTGACTTTGTTCTGATGACAACTTCTTTTTTGTTTCGTTTGACATAGTTTCAACCTTAGTATTCATTCTATTCATTTCCTTGTTCATATGAGTTTCAATACTTTGATATCATTATTTAAGCAAAACATGAATACCAGGCGACTTGGCCGGAATCACGCGGATTTGAAGGTTCTGCGTCTGATATTTCCCTTTTTTCATTGGAGAAGATCGCAGAAGCAACAGAATGATTAATATATCTTCCAATCGTTTTTCGGTTGATTAAAATGCCTGTTATTACATTATATTACGATGACCTTGAGGAACTCTCAGGACTTGATAAGGATACAGTTATTAAACGCATTCCTATGATGGGGTGCGATATCGAACGGATAGAGAACGACCATGTTGATATCGAGTTCTTCCCGAACAGGCCGGATCTTTACTGCACAGAAGGGGTATCCCGCGCAATAAAAGGGTTCCTGGACATAGAAACCGGATTAAAGGAGTTCAAAGTAAGATCATCGGGAATTAAAATCTCACGTGACCATGAGATCATGGATATACGTCCGTATCTTGCCTGCGCCATCGTGCGCGGGATGCAATTCAATTCGCGAAGCATAGAATCATTAATGGCGCTTCAGGAATCCCTGCACTGGGCAGTAGGCAGGAACAGGAAGAAAGTCTCCATCGGCGTGCATGATTTGGGAAAAATTACTCCTCCTTTTAGGTATATTGCACAGGAACCAGGTTTTAAATTTACGCCGCTTGACTTTGATGAACCCATGACGATGAGCGAGATACTTGAAAAACACCCAAAAGGCATCAAATTCGCAAATATCCTTGAAAAATTCAAGAAATATCCGCTTATCCTGGATGCAAATGATAATGTCCTCTCATTCCCGCCTATTATAAACTGCGAGCTGACAAAAGTCACACAAAGTACGAGCGATCTCTTCATTGAGGTTACAGGGCTTGACCCTTCGGTGTCAATTGCATTGAATATCATTTTAGCTTCACTTGCAGAACGTGGAGGACAGATAGAATCTGTTTTGATCGATAGGGAAATTGAATCTCCAGACCTTTCGCCCAAAATAATGAAACTGAAAGTGAGTGAAGTTGAGGAACTTCTTGGTTTTAAACTCAAGAATGAAGAAATTATCTCATGCCTCAAAAAGATAAGATACGGGGCACAGGCTGAAGGGGATATCATTAAAGTCGCAGTCCCCGCATACCGTGCGGATATCCTGCACAACTGTGATCTCATAGAAGATATCGCGATCGCATATGGCTTTGATATAATAAAACCCCGGCTTCCATCAACCACGACTACTGGCAAGTCCCATCGGATATCCAGGGTCAGGGATTCAATAAACGAAATAATGACCGGCCTTGGCTATTTTGAGGTCATGCCATTCACTCTGACGAACGAAAAAATGCAATTTGACATGATGCGCAGGGAATTAGCAAAAGGTATCACTCATATCCTTTATCCCATAAGCGAAGACCACACCATCGTGCGCCCGACAATACTTCCAACCCTTCTTGAAATACTTTCAATAAATAAACACCGGGAATTGCCACAGCGCATTTTTGAAGCTGGTGAAGTTGTGCTGGATTGCACCACATGGCAGCGCCTTGGTTGTGTCGCCATCCATCCGCAAGCCAATTTTACTGAGATCCAGGCGATCATGGACGCAGTTTTAAGGGAAAGGCGCATTGAATATACAGTCGCCCAATCAAACGATCCGGCATTCATCGAAGGCAGGCGCGCGGATGTAATCATAAATGGTGAAATAGCAGGTGTGTTTGGAGAGATACATCCTGAGGTGATCTCGAACTTCGGGCTTGAGCATCCTATAATTGGATTTGAATTGAAATTGTGAGAATGATATAGATATTCATCAAAGGTTCCAATAGCACACGGATGACGCAGATTACGCGGATACGCACGGATATGATTATCCGTGTAGATCCGTCCGATCCGTGTCATCCGTGTTCCAGGTCGATACTTTTTATTTTTCTAATTTCAGTCGCATAACAATGAATCGGACGTTACCAGGGGCAGCTATAAGGGCTTGTGGGCGCGCCGCAGGTTCCAGTTCATTGCTGTGGACGATGCCTTAAATACTGTAAATTTTCCAAAAAACGCACAGCATAGCTTCAATAATCTTTGCAAACTATGCGTGCTTTGTGGTGATAAGAGTATTTTACCATAACACGTTTCTGGATACTAAAATTAAAATATCAGTACAACCATAAAGTACAACTATGCCTTTAACTAAAGTCAGTCATAAATTCCAGGTTGTAATTCCTAAAGAAATAAGAGAGCTTCTTTGTATCTCCAAAGGCGATATTCTGGAAGTTTATGGAAAAAACCATGAGGTAATAATGAAAAAATCCGAAGTAAAAAACCCATTATCCCTGAGAGATCTTAAGGGACTTGGTAAGGAAATCTGGAAAGACGTTGATGTAGAAGACTACATCAAAAAGGAGAGAGAAAGTTGGTAGATTTCAGGCGTATCGGGCTTGATACTAATGCATTGATTTACTATATAGAAGAACATCCGGTTTTAATGAAGAAAGTTGAGTTTTTCATAAACAAGATTGAAGATGGGGATGCAATTGGAATTACATCATATGTGACAATGCTTGAATTGCTGGTAAAACCCATGAGGGAAGGAAGATTTGACCTTGTTGAAAAGTATCGGACAATATTGTCCGGCAAACTTGAAATGGTACCACTTGACGAAACAGTATCAATAAAAGCAGCAGAGTTGAGGGCAAAATATGGCTTTAGAACTCCTGATGCAATTCAATTGGCATCGGTGATCCATAAGAAAGGGGATGTATTCATTACAAATGACAGGGGACTGAAAAGGATCACAGAAATCAAAGTACTGGCTCTGGAAGATATTTAAACCGATAAAGAAATCCTTACAGCCGCTTCGATTCAACGAACTTCGCAGCTTCAACAAATATAAGCGTCGTTGATGCAAGAAGCATGATGATCCCCCAGTCTGCCAGGCCCAGCGGCACTGTATTAAAAGGACCATTAAGCATCGGTGTGTAAATAACAAGAAGCTGCAGCAATAAAGTGCTGCCCACAGCATATAAAAGCGTCCTGTTTGAAAAAATCCCGATATCCAGAAGCGAAAGCCTCTCTGACCGCCAGTTGAAAGCATTGAACATCATGGATATGACGATCAATGTAAAAACCATCGTTCTTGCTTTCAAGATATCT
The DNA here is from genome assembly GCA_027460585.1 of Candidatus Methanoperedens sp. Classification (GTDB taxonomy): domain Archaea; phylum Halobacteriota; class Methanosarcinia; order Methanosarcinales; family Methanoperedenaceae; genus Methanoperedens. The sequence continues at coordinate 17,250 of JAPZAP010000106.1, forward strand.
GCATCAACAAGCGACCACCGAAATAATAAAAGAGCCTGGAGGGCTATAAGAGCGCCTACCGCTAAGCCGTAGAAGATTAATCTTTTGGTGATTATCCCTTCTTCTTTTCTCCTGGGTGGCTGCATCATCAAAGCCTTATCGGGGGGTTCGACCGAAAGCGCCATCGGAGGAAGCCCATCGGTTATCAGGTTTATCCAGAGTATCTGGATCGCGATAAGAGGAAGCTCCTGCCATGCCAGCATTGCAATAAGAACGATAAGCACTTCCCCGATGTGGCATCCAAGCCCATAAAGGACAAAATTTTTTATATTCTTGAATATATTCCTTCCTTCTTCGATAGCAGACACGATCGATGCGAAATTATCATCAGTCAGGATCATATCTGATGCTTCCTTGCTTACAGCCGTTCCTGTAATGCCCATGGATATACCAATGTCCGCCGCTTTCAATGCCGGCGCATCGTTTACACCATCCCCGGTCATTGCAACAACATGACCTTTCTTTTTAAGAGCATCGATTATCCGCATTTTATGCGCCGGTGATACCCTTGCATAAACTGAAACATTTTCAACGATTTCCAGGAGCTCTTTATCATCCATGGAATCCAGTTCCGCACCGGTAAGCGTGATTTCCCCTTTACCGGATAGACCCAATTCTTTTGCAACTGCACAACCTGTTAATTGGTGATCGCCTGTTATCATTACTGTCTTTATTCCAGCTCTATGGCATGTTGCGATTGCCTTTTTAACTTCCTCCCTGGGCGGATCGATCATCCCGACAAGTCCCACAAAAACCATTTCTTTCTCGGCATCATGAACCGAAAAGGAATCCTTAAATGGCTTTTGTGAAAAAGCCAGGACACGCTGGGCTTTGGAAGCCATGGTCTTTACAACTTCGAGAATATGATCTTTTTCACCTGTACCGAACTCAACGATAGAGCCGTCTCGAAAAATCTGAGTGCATGAATTCAAAATAACTTCGGGCGCGCCTTTGGAATATGCGTATACTCCATCAGGTCTTGAATAAATTGTTGTCATCATTTTTCTTTCGGATGAAAACGGTATCTCATCAATGCGCCTGTGTATTTTCTCCATTTCCTGTTTGTGAATTCCACCCTTTGCAGCAAGGACGTTGAGCGCTCCTTCTGTGGGATCGCCTTTTATATTCCATGTTGAATTTTCATTCACCAGTTCACAATCGTTGCATAGCGCGCTTATTATAAGTAAATTCCCAAGGGTTGTATTTTCCTCTGGCTTGATCTTCAAGTCGTCATTTATGAAATTACCAACCGGCTCATAGCCTGAGCCTGTGACTTCAAACATTTTTCCATCAACATAGATATTCCTGACCGTCATTTCATCACGAGTCAGCGTTCCTGTTTTATCTGAACAAATAATCGTTGTGGCACCCAATGTTTCAACAGATGGCAGTTTCCTAACAAGCGCATGGCGCTTAACCATTCGTCTTACGCCAAGTGCAAGACATACGGTCACAACAGCAGGAAGAGCTTCAGGAATTGCAGCCACTGAAAGCGCAACGCCCCATATGAACATCTCAATAACATCAAATCCGCACAGGACTCCCAGGATCGAAACGATTGCAACAATGATAATAGTGATTATTCCTATCCATACACCGAACCTGTCCAGGCTAAGCTGCAATGGGGTTTTTTCTCTCTCAATCTTTCCGAGCATACCTGCGATCCTGCCAAGTTCAGTTCCCATTCCCGTGGCAGTGACAACGGCTTTTCCCCGCCCGTATGAAACGGATGTGCCCATATAGACCATGTTTTTTCTATCTGCAACTAATTCTTCTTCTGCTATTGTATCTATTATCTTCGGGACAGGGGTGGATTCTCCCGTAAGTGATGCCTCATCGATTTTCAGGTTGAAAGATTCTATCAGGCGGGAATCGGCAGGTATTCCATCACCTGTCTGGAGAATGATTATATCACCAGGCACGATCCTTGATGCCCGTATCACAGAAGTGCCGGCATTTCTCACAACTCTTGCCGTAGGGGCTGCCATTTGTTTGAGCGCTTCGATAGCTTTTTGCGCCCTGTAATCCTGGAAAAAACCCAGCACTCCGGATAAAATAACGATTAGTAAAATTATGATCGAATCCGCAGTCTCACCAAGCAAAGCAGATATCACTGCCGCAGCAATAAGGATAATAATTAAAAAACCCGTAAATTGGGAGATCAGCATCTCAAGGCGGGAAATTTTTCTCTCCTCGATAATTTCATTTAAGCCGTACGTATTTAAACGGGTTGCTGCTTCCTGTTCTGTAATACCACCGGTAGATGTACCTAACGAATTAAGAACTGACTCTATATCTTGATTATGATAATTTGTTTGTTTGAAATTTTCCAGTGTTTGAATCCCCTTATTATTACGGATATTATTGCTGAATGAATTGGCACGGCATAGTATAAATATTATTATGGATTTGCCCTGGCCTGCTGTGACACCTTTTTCACACCTCTTCTTATAATATTGTGCATTCAAACAACTTGGATATAGTCTGTATCCCATTTACCATATTTCATATCCCAAAAAGCATACAAATCTGAGAAATCCATATGCGCAAGAGTCTAAAATATATATTTAAATTGCTGGCGATAATGATTGCCATTTTTATTGCAGGTTATTTTATTGAAAGATCGGCTTTTCTGGGTATTTCATTTATTATTATCGATGAATATTTCATTATTTTTGCATCATTTTCCATCTTTACGCTGACCTGGTTTGCATATGGCAGGTGCAAGGATGACCATACACTTTTCATGGGAGCAACTTTCCTGATTATAGGGGTTTTTGAATTATTCCATGTTCTCTCCTATCCGTTCATGCCAGACTTTATTACGCCAAACACTCCCCAGAAAGCATCGATATTTAAGGATGTGATACAGGTAATTACTGCTCCGCTATTTCTTATCAGTGCATATCTTTACAAAGATACGCTTCAATTACTCAAAAAATATATATTAATAAGTTCCGCTATAATATTATTCCTAATCCCATTGACTTCAATTTATTATCTTGGATATATTGTTACAAAATATCCCATGATGTATTCTCCTGATGGCGAACCATCGACTTTTAGGATTTCTCTCTTATTGTTGAGTATTTTAATAATCTTTTATGCAAGTTACATTTATTCAAAGAGATTCAAACAATCCGAAGAAGAGGGTTTGATCTACATGGTTTATGGTTTTATCATGATGGGAACAGGTGACCTCATAACTTATCCATTTGAAACATCCGGAATTTTGCTAAAATGTGCGGGTTTTTATTATGTATATCTTGCCCTCCATCATTCATATATCGAATTGCCATACGACAAATTACTAATTGCTGAAGAATCACTTAAAGAGGCAAAGGATGAGGCTGAGAATGCAAATAAGGTCAAATCCGAATTCCTGTCAACAATGAGCCATGAGCTTCGCACACCACTTAATTCTATCATTGGCTTTTCAGACATGATGAAACAAAAAATGGTCGGCGAATTGAATCAAAAACAGGAACATTACATTGATAATATTCTCAATAGCAGCAAACATCTTTTATCACTTATAAATGATATTCTCGACCTGAGCAAGATAGAGTCCGGTAAGATAGAGATGAACATTGAAAAAATATCTTTACCCTCTACAATAAATGATACCCTGGAAATGATAAGGACTACTGCTATGAAACATAATATTAATCTCATAAAAGAATTTGACCCTGAATTGGAATTCCTGGAAGCTGACAAGCAGAAATTAAAACAGATATTGTTCAACCTGCTCAGCAATGCCGTCAAATTCAGTAAACCGGGTGGAGGTTCAATAACAATAACTACTAAGAAATTTGATCAAATAGTCCAGATATGCGTATCAGATACGGGTATTGGCATAAAAAAAGAAGATATGGGCAAACTCTTCACTAAATTCCAGCAAATCGAATCTGCAACATACAGGAAATATGGGGGTACAGGTCTAGGTCTTGCTATTTCAAAAGAACTTGTTGAACTGCATGGGGGCAAGATATGGGCAGAAAGCAAATATGGTGAAGGAAGTACATTTATATTTCAAGTACCTATATAATATAAAAAGAGAGCTGTGATCTTGTGACTGAAGCGATGGTTGTTGAAGATATTCCACTTAGTATAGAACCGATCCTTGATATTTTCAGGGCGATGAACTTTATTGTTCATATTGCAAAACCCATAGATGTGCCAAGCTTTGTGAAAACGATGAAGAAATATAGAAAAGAATAAGGGACAATGATAAAGGAAGAAAGAGCCAGGATACTCGTTGTGGATGATGAACCGACTAATATAGAGGTCATACAGGGTTATCTTGAAAAAGAATATGATGTAGTCTCTGCTTGCAACGGGAAAGAGGCTTTTGAAAAAATATCTATAGAAAAACCAGATGTTGTCTTGCTTGACATAATGATGCCGGAAATAAGCGGTTATGAAGTATGCGAGAAAATAAAAAAGGACGAATTAACCCGATTCATACCTGTGGTTATGGTTACTGCATTGTCAGAGGTCGAAGATAAAATAAAAGCAATAGAGGCTGGAGCAGATGATTTCCTTACCAAGCCAATTAACTGCATGGAGCTTCGTACACGGGTTAGGTCATTGCTGCGAATAAAATATTATTATGACCAGCTTGTTAAAAGCAAAGAACAAATAGAGGCACAAAATGATTTCAGGACAATAATGATAAATATACTTCCCATTCTCCTCCAGAGTATTGAACCGGCAAGAAAGAATGAAGTCATAAGCCAGATGAGTAAACAGGTGGAAGATGTGATATGGATAAAATATATTCATGATATCCCAAAAGAAATTATTCAAACCGCAAATATATCCTGTAATGTAATGAACAAACTTGGAGGAGATTTTTCTGTGGAAGTGGCAGATGAAAAGGGATATGTTTTGAGAAATAATAAATGTCCATGGGGGGAAAATGGAAAAATAAACCCTGCCCTTTGCATGATTACAAAAGCAATTTTTGCCAGGATAGGAATACGCATATATAAGAATGTCAGTGTATATGTTAATGAAACAATTGCGGGGGGGGATGGCTTATGCCGGATAAAATTATGTCTGGGCGGTTGATGCAAATATGAACCGGTTACATACTGGCGTAACAGGTCTTGATGATATAATTGAAGGGGGATATCCCAAGGGACGGACCATGCTGATATTAGGACCAACAGGGTCAGGTAAGACCATCCTTGGCATAAGTTTCATTCAACAGGCATGTTCGGAAGGCAGGAAATCCATGATCATTGCAACCGAGGAATTACCTGAAGATATCCTGATGCAGTCGGAATCGGTCGGGAAACCACTTGAAAAATTCTTTAAAAAAGGTATATTGCTTATTGATAAAGTTTACGAAGAACGTACACAGTATGCGAAGGAATTACAGGATATTGGTATAGAAGGTATCGACAGACTTCAAACTAATATTCTTGGATTATTAGAAAGGATACCTGTTGAAATTGAATGCGTTGTAATAGATAACCTGGGAGTTTTTATCCTTAATATGTCCCCTAATGAATTCAGGGGGCAATTTGATTCTTTGATAGTTGGACTCACCAAAAGAAATATTACCGCCATCATTATAATGGATTTATCTGCTGACAGCCGTACTGAAAACATTGCTTCATATTCAGTTTATGGCGTGCTGAGGGCCTTAATCAAAGATAATCCATTTACTGAAGCCAGAGAACGGCTTTTAGAGATATTAAAAATAAGGAATACTAAGATATCGCTTGATCCTATAAGATTTGATATTACCGCAAAAGGCATTGAACTTATGAAAAAATAGCAATCTATTCATGACTGAAAAATTATTATCCACAGGGCTTACAACGCTTGATAATGAGCTTGAGGGAGGACTTTATCCTGGTACGCTTGTATATCTTATGGCAGACTCCATGACCATGGCAGAGATTTTCTTATACCAGTTTATCCAGCAAAGACCCAGTTATTATGTTAATACTGAACGAAAAATGGAATATATAATAACTAATTTAAAAAAATATGGTTATGATGAATCCAAGGTCAAATTCATAGATGTGCATCAGAAGTATTATGAAAAAAGTGGTAAATTAGTGGTTGGTGGAGTTATCAAAGATTATATGGTCCTTGATTTCCTGGTCAGGGAATTGAATTTAATCGATGCTTTAGAGATTAACCTGATAATTGATACGATAACGTTCTTCCAGTATCTGGATGTAAAAAGGAATAAATTGAGGGAATTAATAGATGTCATCTATTACACAACCAAGAGAACTGAAGGACTTGGTTTCCTTTATGGGCTGAAAGGAGAAAATAGACCCGTGATAGAGAATGAAATCATAAATATTTGCGATGCGGTCTTTGATATATCTCTCACAAAAAAAACCGATAAAACCATTACCGAACTCACCATTCCTAAGGCCAGGGATCGTCCCATACATGGCAGTGTCCTTAAATTCAAGATAGAGGGAGGAATTATAATGGATACGTCAAGAGAAATAGCATAATAAAATATAGTCCCGGGCGGATTCGAACCGTCGTCTCCGGCTCCAAAGGCCAGAAGGATTGACCACTACCCTACGGGACTATTGTGGGTTCTGCAATATCGCTATGAAACTACTTATTTGTTTCCTTGTTAGGCTTTATCTTAAGCCTAGGTTTACCTTAAAATCTATTTGCTTTAACTAGCTTCTGGATTTTGGGAGAGTATCATGATGTTAACAGTTGAAAAAGCATTTGAAAAATACAAAGCATATATGATTCGTTGCAATTACACGAAAGTGACAATTGAGACTAAGGAAGGTGCAATGAATCGTTTTTATCTTTGGCTTCAGAATCGTCATGATAATCAATTAAATGACCTTAGGGGCGTTTCATGTGAGGATTGTACGGAATATATGGATTTTCTCTTCCTGGGAGGAATTCAAGCCTATACGATTAAAATTTACATGGCTCATCTTAAGAGTTTTTTTAATTTTCTGTATAAGCACGATCACATCGTAAGCGATCCGACAAGAAAATTGCCCTTTATTAAAATTCCAAAAAAGGAAGTTGTCTATATACCTCATGATGAGATTATTAGAACTGTTAAAGATATTTTTACGAATTTTATAAAATACGGCAGGTATAAAGTGGTTATGCGTAATTATTTTATAATCCGGTGTGCCTATTCAACTGGCTGGCGTGCTTCCGAAGCTCTAAGCTGTGAGGTTTCTAATATTAATTGGGATACTGGCGAGATCTATCTTCCCCGGCGTAAAGGCGGGAAAGATGGGGTAGTCTACCTGGATAAGGAAACTGCCAGGGAATTGAAAGAATGGTACTTTTCGAATTATCCTAATGGGGAGTATCTCTGGTATAGTGAGGTTGGAAACCGGCTTTCTTATGAATCGTATAATGCTGTTTTTATAAAATATTTCGGTAAAAGTTCACATCGGGTCCGGGCTGGTCTTGCAACATACCTGATATCCCAGGATGTCGGGATCAAGGATGTTGCGGATATCCTTGGTCATGAGAATGTTAGCACAACAATGCGTTATGCTGCTTCGATTAAGACCAGGATAAAAGATATCCATTCTCAAAAGAATCCTTTTGCTAACTGATTTGTATCTATTTTTATATCATATAGGCCTAAATTTAGGCTTAACTTTACCTTAAAATGTGGCAGGTATATATGGTTTTAGCTTTTTAAGCTGCTTGAGGTTCTTATTTCGTCAGTATAAACGGCGAGAAGGAACTTCACGGAGAAACAAAATGAATTCTTTAGGAAAAAAGACAAGATTTCTTGTAGATCGCCTGAAAGCGACAAAAGATAATGTCATGATGGCGAAGGATAGATTTGCGGACAAAATGATCAATACTGGCCTGGAGCTTCAACAGGCTGCAATGGATCCAGAGGGTTTCATGAATGATCATCGCGGTGAAGCGAGCGCAAAAGGTATGATGGTGCTGCTTTTTGGCAGTATTCTGATCATAAGACTAGCAGCCCAGATGCTTCCTGCGGCATATTTTGACTGGACAGAAGCAACGATTAATGGGTCTTTGAAGGATGCGCCAGCCTCGGATAAAGCGACCTGGAGCCTGGGGGGTTCAATGACCCTGTATATAGGAGTTATTATCGTTTTCGGTATAGCTATCAGGGCCTTAGGCCACTAACGCATCGAGGAATTATGAATGATACGGGCTTTCATATTTTCGGATCGGGAATTGTTGGATCTATTTCACTCGTGGCTTGGATCAACACCCGTAAATCCTTTTTAGGTGAATTATGAATTGTAAGTTAGTTTGTTCTTTAATTTTTTTAATATTTTTTAGCATGGTACCGTATGCTGAATCTGGAACTATATTGATTTCAGACGATAAAATATATAATAATTATCAGATGTCATCTGATCACGTGTTTGCTTATAATACAAACTATTCGTATATTTCTTTTGATACGTCAGATTACAATTACATTTCATCTTTTGAAATGAAACCCGTATCGAGTGGAATAAGTTTTAGATATAGTTTTGAAAGTACGACATTCACAATAGATCAGGGGGCGACCGGGTCAGGTGTTGCTTGGTATGATGCAAATACTTCAAAATTATATTGGGTTTTTGATTCTTCTGTATTGATATATTCTTCTCCTATTCATCTCAAATATGCGAAAGATATTTTTCATAATGTAACACATACACCATATTATGCGGACGGTGTAGTATCTGAAACACAGCCGGTATGCGTGAAAACAGGACAATATAATAATACTTATTGTGATGGGGCAGAATATTATTATAATGTAAATTTAGGTACCCGCGGAACGGATTCGTATATTGTAAATTATTTGCCAAACAATCTTTTTTCTATAAATATAACAAAAAATTCTTTTTTGAGTACAAAATATTTTATTTTGGGTTATTCGACAGAATACTCAAGAGAAACTTCTTTTAGTAATATAAGCATTACGGGGGCAGTATTTACATATCAGGACGGTTTAATTCTCAATGTTACGTTAAATAGTGGCCTTTATAAAAGGGTCGTTGTAAATTCGACAATTTCAATTTTGCCAGCAACTCCAGGCACATTAATTTTTGATTCAAATTCACCGGCATATGTCGGTTCTATGTATGGTCTTGCCTGGAATTTTACTGCCTGGAAAGCTTTACACGATGATCCAACTCTTGGGAATGGTCAATATTTTGGTCATATTTATGGACCGAATTCAGTTCTGGTAACTGATTTATTTGATGTTGGGTCTGGTCTTGAATCAACAGGTCGCGTGCATCGATTTTGTAATCTTGCTGGCTCAACAGGTGCATATGGCTCAGATTGTACTGCTGCTGGGTCAGTATCCTTTGGTATCTGGACCGCTGAAATTCATTGGTGGGCACCTTATGATCCATTTGGACTTTGTGAAATTGTTAATTCATGTTCTCATCCGGTTGCGGATGCAACGATCAATGTTTTTCCTGTTACCAGTAGTGGGATTAATGGTTCTGGATTCAATGTATCATCTGATAAAAAAGCGTATTCTCCTGGTGATACTATGATTGTCAGTATTGTTAATCCATCTTCTACTGATGTGTTTTTGAATATCCAGGATGACCGTTTGCCTAAATTTGGGATATTAAAGTTAAGTTCTAATGTCTTGGTTCCTTCGAATTCAAATTATCAATATCCAATTGAGATTCCAAATGATATGTCTCCTGGGAACTATACAATTTTTTTGAGTGGTTCAAGGGATTTTGTAACTGTGCTTTCGCATTATAATTTTACTATCTCTTTTAACACGGTTGTATCAAATAGTGTGAGAGTGTGGCAGGGTTCCTCTTTTGTTTATAAATCAACTGCTTTTATAGGTTTCAATACTACGATTCTAAATAGTAGCATGATATCGGTTACGATAAGTAGTTTCTGGGGCTCTAAGTCGGTCCACGATACTTTTACCGTTGGGGCTAATGAAAGTGGTAAAGGTTATTCTTCAGGTTCCCGTGTAATAAAAATAGATGCTGTTGGCTTCTGGACTGTTCAAATCGTTGATCTTGGGAACTCTGCAAATAATTGGTCTTTTTCCGTCAATGTATTTGATTCTCCTTGCCTTGTGAATTGTGGAAAAACCGGAATGGCTGAATTTGTTAAATGGGATTCTCCTAATCATGCTTTAGGATCTCCTTTTTCGGTTCAATACCAAGTTTCCCCGATGGACAATTCAGTTTACTTGTATAATCTTATTATAACTGATCCGAAGGGAGCTATTTTCTATAAGGGTACTGTTTTGAACACATCGACTAATCCAACAAATCCTTTTGTTTCTGTTTATAAAGGTGTTTTCTTATCTACATCCGTTCAGGGGAATTATTCAGTACGCTTGAATCGTTTAAATGTTTCTGCAGGTGATGGAATAAATGTAACTGTAGATACTGATTATACTACAGTAGGAAATGCTAGTGGTAGCGGTGCTTCCCCTGCTGAAACTCCTTACGGTTACAATGGCACAAATTCAGGAGGTACAGGTGGTTTTGCTTCAGATGAGGTTTCCGGGGATTTCGTTGGAAATTATAAGCAATGGGTTTATTCTAATTTTGGAACTTCCTCAGGAAGCCTTTTCCTTGTTGGAATTTTCCATGTGATTATTTTTGGAGTTCTCTGCCTTGTGCTATCAAAAGGCATGCCAATGATGTTTGGCGTAGGCGGACTCCTGGGGTTGGGATTTAGTGTTTCGATTAATTTCATTCCGCTTGTCTGGGGTGTAATTATCCTTGTCCTGGCAGGTATGACATTCATGGGCATCATGAAGAAGGGTTGATCATGGCCGCGATGGGGAACTTAATCCTGATATTTGGAGTATTTGTTTTTTATTCCTTTATCGGCTGGGGAATTGCGGAATTGTATCATGAGCCAGGATATGATAATTCTCAATATCTGAGTACATTTGTTTCAATGAACACGGATAATCAGACGAGATGTGAAAACCAGGATTTCTGGACAAATCTTAACGATGATAATAACCCGGATTGCGGGGCATTATCAAAGTATGATCCTTTTTATTATATTCTAAAATTTGTACATAATTTTGGGAGTGCCTTGTCTATGGCTGTTAATGTGATGATTTACAATAATCCTCATATTCCGTATATTGTAAATATTATGATAATTACTCCCATGAACTTGATGATGGTTGGTGCCGGGATCTTCCTGGGTCGTGGCGGAGGTTCATAATATGTGTAGCAGATATGAAGAAAAAGATATATTATTAAGTGAAACAAAATTAGAAATGGTTTTTTTCAAAGGATTGAAATTAATAAACCATTTTTTTGTAAGTTTCTATTTTGTTCGGTGAATATATGAATAAAATAATGCTCTTTATTTTTTGTGTTATATTAGTAGCATTGCCTGCTGGGGCATCCGTGCCTTATGTTTTGAATGAGACCGGATTAGGCAGTACAACCAGCCAGGATACTTCGGGATTGATCCGGTGGGCGCAGTTTGTTCCAAACAATACTATTAATGTATTGAGCATTAAGATTGCTTCTTGCGGTGGAAGTGGTGCTTTCCGTCTTGCATTATATGATGATTCTTCCAACACTCCAAATAATTTACTGGTTGAAACAGGTTCTGTGACATGCCAGGCTGGATGGGATAATGTATCTGTATCAAATGTTTCAAGGGCAGGGATCAAAACATGGATAGCTATGCAAACGCAAGCTACGGTCGTTGATTATTATACTGGTGTCCCGGGTGGCCAGTCTAGATATCGTTCATATACATATGGGGCGTTTCCTGCAACTGCAGGTTCAATGTCCGATGCAAATGAATTTAATATGAGAGCAGGATTTGAAAATAATATTTATATCCTTTCTTATGGAAACGATCTTACGAATAATAATAATCTTTCAATAGATGTAACTCAAAAACAAAGGGTTAAGTTTAATGTTACGACAAATATCTCTTGTGATAATTGTACGTGGTCAGTAAATGGATCTGTTCAATCAAACAATTCAAATTATTTTAATTACACTTTTATAAATTTAGGTAATGTGTCTGTAAAATTAATCGCTTCGAATACTACTTTTTCGAATTTTGGGCACTGTCCTAATTTAGAATACTTAATTAAAAATCAAAAAATTGCTCCCAATTCCATTGATGATCAGCTAAACCTTCCAGCATTGCAGGAGTCTCAGTCTTTGTCAACTTATCCATGAAATTCCAATAAAAATGAAA
>JAPZAP010000107.1 GCA_027460585.1 Candidatus Methanoperedens sp.
CAGGTAATCTTGTATATACTCCAGCATCTGGCACTAAACTAAATGTAGGTGCTGGTCAAACGTTACATGTAGCATTTACTCCGACAGATACAGTGAACTATAATACTGCATCTAAAGATGTTAAAATCAACGTAAACCAGGCACAGACAAATGGTGGAACTGTGCAGGGTAAAGTATTTAATGACCTAGATCACGACAAGAAGCTCGACAAAGGTGAAAGTGGCATTCCAGACGTAGTTATACAGCTAACTGGAGATGAAAAGAAGAATAAAAAGATTAGACTGGTAACAAAGACTGATGCTAGTGGCAACTATATATTCCCAAATGTGCCTTATGGAAAGTATAAAATACATGTACAGACTAAACATGGATGGTTATATACAACGAGCACCAGCAAAGGGATAACTATAAAAAATGGAAAAGCGATAATAGTTAACTTTGGCGAGAAGCAAGACAGGAAAACACAACATTGAACACAATTAGAGATGGCCGAAAAGCCTTCTTATATTTCGTATCTGTTTGACTAAGAAGACAAGCTACAACTGTCTCTTAGTTGAAAATTTTTGTTTTTATCAAGACCAAATTGGAAAATGATTCGGTCAAATTTAAATAAAAAAAATAGATACAAATATAAGAAGATGCTAAAAAACTGAGAAAGGCTATCAAACAAAATTCCGATAGAAGACAGCAATCAAGGTAATAAACCTAATATGTTGATCTTTTATTTCGGCAAGGGTGAAAAACATGAAAACGATATACAAATTAATATGTGCGATAATTGTTGTGTCAATATTGGGAATTCCTGTCAGTGCTTCAAGATTAACAGGAGACGTTAATGACGATGGAACAATAACAGTTGCAGACTCTCTGCTATATTTAAGATATTCAGTAGGACAAGATATATCTCCATATCATATAGATACCAGTGACGATGTTACATGTGATAGTACTATAACTGTCGCAGATGCTCTTATAGTTTTAAGAAAATCTGTTGGTCAGACTGTAGACCTAATTTGTGATACGCCACCAGGTAGCATAACCAATTTACATAATACGAGCTATTTGCCTGATAGTATTACATGGACATGGACAGATCCTGGCGACGCAGACTTTGATCATGTAGATGTCTATATCAATGGTATATTTAAGGGCAATGTGCCAAAAGGAGATGAATCATATAGTGCGACTGGACTAAAGTCAGATACTACATACGAGATAGGTACACATACCGTAGATGTTTCTGGAAATATTAATGAGACATGGAAAAATGATACTGCAAGGACCGCTCCGGTCGAAGACAAAACGCCACCAGGTAGCATAACCAATTTACATAATACGAGCTATTTGCCTGATAGTATTACATGGACATGGTCAGATCCTGGCGACGCAGACTTTGATCATGTAGATGTCTATATCAATGGTATATTTAAGGGCAATGTGCCAAAAGGAGATGAATCATATAGTGCGACTGGACTAAAGCCAGATA
>JAPZAP010000108.1 GCA_027460585.1 Candidatus Methanoperedens sp.
CTTCAGGAACCATTATTATGTTACCTTTGCGTCCCTTAACCCTGCCCCATTTTGTTATACCTGTTTTTCCCATGTAATTTTTATCCTCCAAAGATTTTGTTTGGCTTCACAATACTTCCGTTTATTCATAAACCTTTCCCCCATTCCTATGGCATAACCTGCAAAACCACCATTGGCGTCACAAAAGTTTCAACGACTGCTGACACGAACAAAAGGGGCATTATTATTCTCACATATATCCGAAGGCTCTGCCTGAGCTCAGATTTCATATCTGTTTCTTTGCCCATGATAGAACTGTACATAAGATATCCCAGGCGAAGTCCCAATCCGGAACTTAACAATACCATGGGAATTTCTATAATTCCATGAGGCAGGATCGCTGCCAGTACAAAAAGCGTCCCCTTCTCGCTGGAAACCTGGTTTGCGATAAGCCCCAGTAATATTCCATTCCCGCCTACAAAAATTAGAGGAATGATTCCAAATCCCGCGCCAAGCAGTATCGCAAGGAGGCTTTTGAGGGCATTGTTCAGGAAGATCACAAGCATTATCCCGATCGGAGAAAGGTTTTTTATCCAGCCAAAAGAATTTTTCATCATTTCGAGATAATTTTCTGATAACCCAAGATCCTTTAAAGATGCCACCAATCCTGCTATCACTGAAATAATGAATAGCCCGGTCATTATTAGAATATATTTCCGGGAAGATAAAATGTATTCAAGGTCTTTTTTCATATTATACCCCCATCATTATCCTGAGTGAGTTTCTAACTGCCGGTGAAAGCCCAAGCACCAGGATCGTCAGTTTCAAAAGACCGATAAGCTTTTTATCTTTTTCAGCATTGAAATCGTTATCAATCATATAAAGGACAGGTATGAACACTATCAATTTGAGAGGATACATCACTATCGATGGGTGGCTCGTAAATTTTCCTGCCAGATCAATAAAGAAAGTGGGAACCACATGTTTTTCATAATAATTCAGCCAGTCCATGCCTACGAATGTTGATGAAGCATCGAAAAGGTGAGTAAAAAGTATCGATATATTGACTTTGTCCGTAAGAAGCCGGAAATTTGTTTTCCAGGATATGAAATATACAATGCCCGTCATCGTTATACCAAGGAACAGTATGGCTGCGGCGGGAACGGGATTAACAATGCCATCATAAACGACTAGCGTCGCGATATTAAATAATGCCCAGGCCGCTCCTGCATAACCAAATAATTTATGATAATCCCTTATATTTCCTTTTCGCTCAAGGTACATCGCGACTGAAAGAACGCTTATTGTGACCGTGAACATGAAAAAATATATCAGGGGCGTCACAAACAGGTAATTCAGGGGAGAAGCGAAAAAGTTAGAATCTTCAAGAACGCGAAGGGACGAACCGGCAATGATATACGGAGTTACTGAGATCAAAAACTTCGAATCGATCTGAACTTTGAGCTTTCCCAGAAGCTTTAAGACCCAAAAAAGGCTAATACCAAGCACTATTGCATAAGTGAGCGTATCCACGATATTATAAGAGGTATCATAGATAATGCCGTTTATGTAATACTTATCTATATAATGCCAGACGCTATCTATTATACTCATATTGAGACCTTATGACTGAAAATAATGAAAATAAAGGAAATTATAAGAATAAGTGGATGCAGCTTCCGAGGAACGTTGTCGTAGGTCATGGTGTTATTAACGACACAGGTAAGGTTTGTAAAGACCTTAAACTTAATGGGAGCGCCCTGATCGTAGGCGGGGCAACAACATTGCGAACTGCTGGAAAAACGGTTGCAGTCTCACTTGAAGATTCTGGTTTTGATGTGAATACAGTGATCGTTGAAAAACCAACACTTGATGAAGTTATCATGGTCAAAACGCAGGCAAGCGAAGAACATGCTTCGTTTTTGCTGGGTGTGGGCGGCGGAAAATCCATTGACATAGCAAAACTTGCATCCATGTATCTTGATATTCCATTCATAAGTGTACCTACGGCGGCGTCGCATGATGGTATTGTTTCATCCAGGGCTTCCATAAAACGGGAAAATAAAACAGTCTCAGAATCAGCACATACTCCACTTGCTGTTGTTGCAGATACTTCTATTATTGCCGCTGCACCATACAGGCTTCTTGCAGCAGGATGCGGCGACATCATATCCAATTGCACTGCGGTGAAAGATTGGGAACTTGCGCACAGGCTGCGCGATGAACCATTCAGCGAATACGCATCCATAATTTCAAATCTCACTGCCAGGATACTGATAGATTCAGCCGGATTGATAAAACCCGGTCTGGAAGAATCGGCATGGACTGTTATGAAAGCCCTTGTGGCAAGCGGTGTTGCAATGAGTATAGCCGGATCATCGCGCCCTGCAAGCGGTTCTGAACATAAGTTCAGCCATGCGCTTGATGAATTAGCTCCAAAACCCGCCCTGCACGGCGAGCAATGCGGCGTCGGGACGATCATGATGATGTACCTTCATGGAGGGAACTGGCAGGAGATCAGGACATCGCTGAAAGCTATCGGCGCACCTACAAATGCTTCAGAACTGGGCATAGAGGAAGAGTATATTATAAAAGCGCTCCTTCATGCTCATAATATCCGTCCTGAGAGATACACGATACTTGGTACAGGATTAACCCCTGAAGCTGCCCGGAAGGTTGCAAAGATCACAAAAGTGATAGGATCATAGCGTAATCGCATTAGCTTATAATTACAATTATAAAATAATAATACTAAATAAAGGTGAAATCATATGGAAGAATCGGATACAATAATAACATTGATAGGAACAAGACTGGCAAAAGTAGGGAATGAATTTATTTTCAAAGGCGCTGCAAAAGAATGCGAACCGTGCAAATTCAATAAAACCTGCCTTGCCCTGAACCAGGGAAGCAAATACAGGATCGTAAATCTGCGAAATTCTGCCAGGCTTGAGTGTTTCGTACATGACTCGGGTGTATGTGCGGTGGAAGTTATCGAGGCTCCTATCAGGATAGCTATAGAATCCAGGAAAGCGATAAAAGGTTCAAAGATAGCATACGAGCAATTATCCTGTAACTATCCTGATTGTGATAATTTTGTTCTGTGCCGTCCATCCGGTATTAAAGCAGGAGAAAAATTCAGTATTATTGAGATTGAGGATGATATAGAAGAGCCCTGCAACAAAAATTATCAATTAAAAGTAGTGGAGATAAAGAGGCAATAGATTATGAAAAATACCAACGAAGATAATTGCATGACCTGCAAATCTTCATTAGAAGGCAAGAAAAGGTATCCTGTCCATTCTCCAAGGTTGATAGTTATCGGTTACAGATGTGTTGAATGCAATGAGAAGGCCAAATCTCCCTCTGCAAAGAAAAGGGAAGAGGAAATGAGCATACTTACAAAAGAAGTACCGAAACTTGAAAATGTGAACATGGATATTCGAAAGGCGCTGAAAAACACGTAACGTGTGTTTTTTGGTAAATTATATAACAAAGTGATTCCTATAAACACCAGCTATGATCAAGAAATGCCAGAACCACGGATTCTTCAGGGCCGAAGCATGTGCATGCGGTGACGCCGGGACACTCATCCTGAACGATGAACAGACTGAAAGGCTCGGCAGGTTCATCTCAGGGGCGCTGCGGCATTTCCCGGATGATCTGGGGCTTGCCATGAACCAGCACGGGTGGGTAGATCTGGATGTTCTTGTCGATGCCATGAAAACGCGATATAAATGGTCTAACAAAGAAAAACTTTTTTCGATAATAGAATCAGATGAAAAGGGCAGGTACGAGATAAAAGCAAATAAGATCCGTGCGCGCTATGGTCATTCCGTGGACGTTGATCTTGATTACGAGGAGAATACGCTGCCAGAACTGTATTATGGCGCCAGCAGGGAAGAGGTTGATATCCTGCTTGAAAAAGGGATAAAGCCTGTGAAGCAGAGATATGTTCATCTGAGTACTTCTGTGGATAAGGCAAGGGAAGTTGCAAAGATCCATACGGAAGACCCGGTTTTACTTGTCGTAAATGCCCAGGAAGCCCAGAATGACGGGGTGGCAATTCTTTCGGCGACTGAGAATATTGTGCTTGCAGATGAAATACCGCCACAGTATTTGAGTTTAATGACGGAATGAGATTGTTACAATTCGCGGCGGTAAGTAAATTCTAATTAAGATGGTTATCAAATGACATCTAAATGCCAAAATTGTGGGAAAAGTTTCGACACAGTAAAAGAAATGAGAATTCATAGTGCTGAGTGTAAGAAAAAAGATCCTTTCAGGTTAAAAGACACAACGAAACAATTACAGAACGCAAATAAGAACTTTAAGAAAAATTTGATATAAAGTCACATTTAAATCTTGTAACCTGTTATTATCTATACTAACAATCCATAAAATATTACATTATTTTACACTTTTACAAAGTAAACTCATGGTATAGATGTTTAAAAGAAGGGTTTATAATGCTCCGATTATAGTCTTCCGCAAAACTTCTGAAAAATGTAGATTTGCGTTGCCTGAAGAAAATACATTGGTAGCTCTGGAAAAAGATTCTGTTGATTGCTATGAGGTATGAAGAAAACGAACCGCAGATAAACGCAGATGAACGCGGATTTGTAGCATCAAATCCAGCGCATCTTATCGGTTCGTTGGATTTAAAGTTATTCCTGATTTAAGTTTCTCATATATGTTTGCTTCGGGAACGATTCGGCGCGTGGGAGAATATGGTTTTGGTGTTATTATATTTCAAAAACCGTAGCATTAAATCTGCGTTTATCTGCGTTCATCTGCGGCTAATTTTTTCAAAAGCTGAACATAGTAATTCTCGGATGCGTACAATTGCGCCGCATTTTTATATTGTTTATTTTATGTTTTCCATATAACAATCGATCACGTTTTATTTTTTATAGGATTGGATCAGGGAACACTTGATGAGGAGAATAAAAACTATCAAACCCACGGAATGTGGGTTATATATACATTTAAATATGATATTGTAACTATGGAAGAAGCTGAGAGTTTGATTCAGTCATATTTTATACGCCATACAAAAAAATTGGCGATTAGTCCTATGGCTATATTAGAATTGTGTTCACAAGACCTGATATTTATTCATTTTCCAGATTGCAAAAAAGACGACCCAACAGCAAAGGATAACGAGAGCCTTGAATCCAAGGATTATAAAATACCAAACGCGAAATCTAATATGAAAATATTTAATGATTTATGCGAAAAAGGAGGAATTGTCTGGGCTGAATATGACGGAGAAAATAAGATTAAAATTGGTTTTGTACCACCAGGTAGCAAAATAAAGTTGAATAAAAGTTATTTTTGGGAAAATGAAGAAAGAAAAAATAAAGTTGCTGTTATTAAGACAATTCAATTGCATAATGTTATAAAAATAGAACCAAAAGAATTAATGAGCCTTGGAGTTGCCCGACCAATACAGAGGACTTTAGGCCATTGGAAGAAGATTAAGAATAAATTACATTGCATATATAATAACAAACCACTTGATAGTGATTTTTCCAGTTTAATTCCAGAGGAACAAGAAGTCGTGTGTCAGGAGTTTTTAAGATATCAAAAACTATTCCCAGATATACCAAAATTAAACTATCTACTTTTACCGCCAGGTAGAACAATGAAGGACATTGATATTTATGGTTTGTCAAATGAAAATAAAAAAATTTTCGCTCAAGTTACATATTTAGAGAAGTCTGAAACCAAAAAGTTTAAAAATAAGGTTGCAAAACTTAAAAAGTATTTGTCGACTTCAAATGACAATTATCTTTTATTCTTCTGTAAATGTCCTGAACTACATAAAGATGGGAACATTCTTTTTATCCCAATAAGTGTGGTTGAAAATTGGCTAAAACAGCCAGGACAAGAATATTATCTAAAAACAGTTTATTCTACCAACAATCGAAACAGTCACCGCTGATTTTAGACCCGCACCCTGAACAATCCCGTCCCCAAATCCTCAATCTTGAATTTTACAGGCAGGAACTGCTCTGTCACCCAGATATTGGTTTTTGTATGCAGGGTAATCTTGCGGGTCGTGAAAGAACCTCCACCTGCAAGCGCCATATATGGGATCAATTGGTCTGCCAGGTATTCATCGACACTGGCGCCTGATCTTAATTCATCAATAATTGCATCGGCTGCGATCTCACCAACCTTTTCAGCTTTTAAACCGGGTTTTCCAAGTGCAATCCCGCCAACCGCCCCGCACCATAAGGTAATTCCGCTGCCTGTTGAAGGATGGTCGTTCACTTCTGTTAATATCCTCGATTCATAGCCATTTTCGCAAAGTCGCTTATAGGCTGATGCTGCCTGCCTTTGCGCCACATGCGCAGGAAGCCCGGATGAATGGGATATCCCCTCGACATGCGAACACTTGTTCCCTTCAAAATCTATGGGTTTCAGGCTCGAACGATTTATTATCGCTTCAACGCATCCGCCTCCACGGGGATAGTAGCCTCGTTTTATTAACTTGATTTCACATTCATATCCCATCTTCCTGAGGGCTTCCAATGTTACAAATCTCATATAATCGATCGATGGAGACCACTGGCCGTCTGTTCCTCCCGTAATTTTTATCCTCACAGTTCCGGGCGCATGCATGAGCGCCGGCATGAGGCACTGGAGGAACAGGGATATGCTCCCGGCTGTCCCGATATCGATCTCAAAATTTCCGCCGCTTAATTTTCCGGGAGTGAATACAAGCCGGGTAGATTTGAGGTGGCACCCTGTAACCTGGGCGTTGCATATCCTGGCAAGCCCTTCCACAGCTTTCACATGCTGCGCCGAAAGTCCTGGTTTTGGTCTTCCCTTGCGGATATTATCTATTTCGACAGGAGTTCCGGTGACCGCGGAAAGCGCTACTGCGGTTCTTAATATCTGACCGCCCCCTTCGCCGAATGACCCGTCAAGCTTCATGATCTGCAATTTGTTCGGGATGATATTGAAGTTTGCTGAAGAAACAAGGCTCTGGGGAAAATTATAAGTCTCTTTGGATACTATGTATTTTAAAGAAATGAGATGGTAACGTATGGAAATAGCCGCGAAAAAAATTCAAACTAGGGAATAAAACCGGAGGCCTTGTATGAAACTCTGGATGACACTTTACGCGATGATCTGGATTGCCTTCATCGAGTTCATGCTTGCGATGAAGCCGGGCGCTTCGATTGTTCTTCAATATCTCCACATAGCCCTTGGGCTTGTGATTATTGGTCTTGCCAGCTACAACTTCAACGGCGTGCGTTTGACTGCTGTGCCAGGGCGGGTGAAGCGCATCGCGAAATCAACCTTCAACCTGTCCGTCGTTAGCGGCATTCTTGGAGTCCTTCTTTATCTCGGCACCGGGGCATCCTCGCCGATTCTCTTCGGAGTCACCTTCGGGGGGATGGTCCTGTTCCTCCACGTTGTCGTTGGGTTTGCAATAATCACGCAGGCCGCTGCGGTTGCTATCGCCTACGACATGTGGGAGGACAAAGAGTTTGTGAAAGAGACGGCTCCGGGCGAGGTGCCAGAAATGCCCATGCCCGCAAGGAAGTGAAGAGCAAAGATCAGAATTGCTGTAACTTCACCCCAATTTTGTTCTCAAGAGCCTTATGGTAAACCATATTTGCAGTTGCGACATCCTGTATTGCAAGCCCGGTGGAATCAAAAACCGTAATATCCGAATCCTTGGTTCTTGCCTTCTTCTTACCTGTAATTACCTCACCCAGTTCACAACAAATATCCTTTTCAGAAATGAATCCATTCGATAAAGGCACATTTATCTCGCCTGAATGAGAAGCTTGGGCGATGTCATCAACAACGACCCTGGCGCGCTTAAGTATCCGGGGGTCAAGTTCTTCTTTTCCGGGTGCATCTGCGCCGATCGCGTTGATATGAGTCCCTTCCAAGATCCATTCATCCATAACAATAGGTCCTCTTGAAGGAGTTGTAGTTACAAGAATATCACAATCGCATACTTCTTTAATGGTCTTTTTTACAGCAATTTCACATTCCGTTATTAATTCCATATCATCCTTGAATACAAGTGTCTGTTTTTCTGAGGTGCTTGTGGCTTTTATCTCATGGATATCCATAATTTCATTTATCGCCAGCAATTGCGTTCTTGCCTGGTTTCCAGTACCTACAAAACCCACGGTTTTTGCATTCCTGCGTGCAAGGTGTTTCACTGCAACACCACCCGCTGCCCCTGTTCTCATATCAGTAAGGTAAGTCCCATCCATAATTGCAAGCGGCGCTCCCGTTTGCGTGGAATTAAGGATCACAAGAGCCATCACCGTAGGCAGTCCCGACTTTGGGTTGTCAGGGTGAACATTTACTATTTTTACACCGGTAATATCCTGCTCTTCAAGATATGCCGGCATTGTCCGCAGGTCACCGTTGTGGTTTTTGAAATAAAGGTAGAGCTTTGAAGGCATCTGGACTTTTTTAAGCCCATGCTGCCTGAATGCTTCTTCCACAACCTTTAGCGTTCCTTTCATGTCAAGAAGTTTTTCCACTTCTTTCCGATTGAGCCATAGTATCTGGTTTTCCATAATCATACCCCATCTTTACTTTAATTATTTATTGGTTATTCCAAGCATATAGGTTTCCAGTATATCAGAGAGACTCTTTTTCCGGGTTTGTGTTTAATTTTAACCAGTTTGTCCGGCTCCAATTGTCAGCTCATTAACCTGCCAGCGACTCCATTATTGTTTATATTTTATATCTTATATATATTAATACGGTTGCGATAATGACCAAAGCCAATATGATTATATAGTATATGTGGTTACCCTCTAGTGTAAAGCCGAAAATCCCGTTATCGCCGCTATCAGGCTCGCTCGGTAGTCCTACTGCATTTGAAAAGCGTTCTTCTATCCCTTTATTTCCTGTTATTACAAAGGCGAAAAGGCATATGGCCAGAAATATGAGCACGATCGCCCCGAATATAACAATTCCCTTTTTATTACTTTGCTGTTGCTGCAATGGGGTTCACCTCCCGAAGCATGTCGGGCCTGACTCTCATAATATATGACACCACATATCCTGTGATGAAGGACTCAATGATTGCAACGCCCATATTGACCGCAGCAAGGAGCGAGAGGCCCTGGAGCGTGGCCGGGACATCCTGATGAACGCCCTGTATACCCGATATGAGAATTATCAATATCATCGCAATGTTACCGAAAAGGAGTCCGGCTATCGTTCCAATACCGGCTTTGGAGAACGTATCAAGATTGATCTTTCCAAGCGCCTTGTACATGCCGTACGCGACAGTAACCTCCGACATATTGACGATTATGTTCGCGCCTATCAAGCCCCATCCGCCATGACCGATCGCGGCCGATAATATGTTTACTATGAGCACAATGATACCGCCAATCGCTGGCCCGGCAAGTATTCCTATAAGGGGTGTCAGGTTCATGTGTACACCGCCAAATAGGGGGATGTTGACCTGGAATATTGCAAAGGAAGCGGCAGTTAACATCGC
>JAPZAP010000109.1 GCA_027460585.1 Candidatus Methanoperedens sp.
GAACTTCGTTTTCCCGATCTGATTTATAAACACATCAACATGTGTCCGCTTAAAACTGAAATTTATTTACCCACGAAACCTTTTATAACAAGATGCTGCCAGAGCAAGAAATCAGGGATGGTAAACCTCAACGGTATCGATGGTGCTGTGGTTCATTGGGGCGCCTCAGAGTACGATATCGTGGATGCGATCAGGATGCTCGTGAAAGTTTTAAAAGGGATTCAGGATAATAACAAAGCGAATTAAAATGAAAATAGCAATAGTTCCGGGAGATGGTATCGGGCAGGAAGTGATGCCTGCGGCGCTGTCCGTACTTGACGCTTTTGGTCTTGATATAGAAAAAGTGCCCTTAGAGATAGGTTTTTGCAAATGGGAAAAAACAGGCAGCGCTATAACTGACGATGATTTGCGTCTCATAAAGGAATGCGATTGCGTGTTATTCGGTGCCATCACAACTCCCCCTGACCCCAATTATAAAAGCGTTCTATTGCGAATTCGCAAAGAACTTGACCTGTATGCGAATATCCGTCCTTTCAAACCGCTCAGGAATGTCCGTCTGCCCTGCTCCGGGGAATTTGATTTTGTCATTGTGAGAGAAAATACCGAAGGTATGTACTCAGGTGTGGAGGAATTACATAAGGACGTAGCCTATACCACCCGAATAATTACCCGAAAAGGAAGCGAGAGAATTGCAGAGCAGGCATGCAGGATCGCCAGACAAAGAAAAAAGCGATTGACCATTGTTCATAAAGCAAACGTGTTAAAATCAGATTCATTTTTCCGGGATGTATGCATCGGGGTCGCAAAGAAGAAGGGGATCGAATACCATGAAATGCTGGTGGATGCCATGGCTTATGATCTGATCATGCATACTGGAAAATACGATGTGATAGTGACAACGAACCTTTTCGGGGATATCCTGAGCGATGAAGCCGCAGCCCTTGTGGGCGGGCTTGGTCTTTGTCCAAGCGCCAATATTGGCGATAAATATGCGTTATTTGAACCCATTCACGGCAGCGCTCCTGATATTGCAGGAAAAGGGATTGCCAATCCCCTGGCAGCCATTTTGAGCGTCAGGATGATGCTCGAATGGGCAGGATATAATACAGAGGCAAAAACCATCGAAAAGGCTGTAAACAGTGTTCTTGAGGATGGCATCGTCACGCCTGACCTTAGAGGTTCTTATTCCACCAATGAAGTTTCCAGTGCGATCACAAAACTGATACGAATTATTTAATATAATTTTCCCAGGATTAGATATGGAACGAAAAACAAAGGAACAGTTGATAAGGGAACTTAAAGAGGCATTAATATTAGCTCATGAAGAGAAAAATAAATCCGAAGCTATAATAGCTGGTTTGGGCGATGGGATAATAATACAGGATACAGAATATAAGATACTATACCAGAACCAGATACAGAAGGAATTATACGGGGACAAGACCGGTGAACTTTGTTACAGGAAGTATGAGGGAAGAGATGAAATATGCGAAGATTGCCCGGTTGAGAAGACTTTCATGGATGGAAAAATCCACAGGTCGGAAAGAAAAGTCGTAACAGATAAAGGAGTTTCATATTTTGAACTTACCTCATCGCCTTTAAGAGATTCTAACGGTAAAATCATAGCCGGAATAAAGGTTGTCAGGGATATTACAGCATCCAGGGCCATGGAACAGACTCTGCGGGAAAGTGAGGAAAAATATCGCAGACTGGTCGAAACATTGATGGAGGGTATCTGGGTACTTGACAAAAATGCAAACACTACTTTTGTCAATCCACGTATGGCACAGATGCTCGGGTATACCATTGATGAGATGCTGGGAAAGCATTTGTTTTATTTTATGGATGAACAGGGGAGAATGAATGCAACGCGCTATCTGGAGCGGCGTCAGCAGTGTATCCAAGAACGGCACGATTTTGAATTTATCCGAAAAGACGGAACAAGGATATACACAAGTTTAGAAACCTCCCCTATTACTGATGAAAACGGAAATTATTCCGGCGCGGTTGCGGCAATAGCGGACATTACTGAACGCAAGCGCGAGGATGATGAAAAGAACAGCCTGCTTAAAGCGATAGCCAGCAGTACCGATGGCATTACCATATGCGATGAAAAAGACCGGTATATCTACGTAAATGCAGCATATGCAAAAATGTTCGGTTATTCCCAGGAAGATTTTATCGGGGAAACATGGCGAAAAATCACTCCTTCCGAAATGATAGCTCCCACCGAAGAGGGGTTAAAAGATACATTGCATAATAAGGATACGGGTTTATTCAAAGGAGAAGTCGCCGGACTCAAGAAAGATGGCGGGATAGTCCCTATGGAAGTAATGGCCACGGCTCTCTGGGATGAGAACAGAAATTACAATGGGCACATATGTATCGTCAGGGATATCACCGAGCGAAAACGCGCGGAAGAGGCGCTTCATGAAGGCGAGCGGTTCCTGGAAAACATTTTTGCAAGCATCCAGGATGGAATCGGCATAATTGACGTGGACATGAATATTATCAGGGTCAACAAGACAACTCAAAGCTGGTATCCGTACGCTGCACCCCTTGTTGGAAAGAAATGTTATGAAGCTTATCATGGCAGGAAAGAGCGATGTGAACTTTGCCCTGCCTCAGAAGCACTCAAAACCGGTAAATCAGCTTATAAAGTAATTCCCAAACACGGCCCTGAAGGAAAAGAAGTGGGATGGCTGGAAATATACAGCTATCCTCTCAGGGATACATCAACGGGGCAAATGAACGGAGTGATAGAATATGTGCGGGATATAACCGAACGCAGGCGTGTTGAAGAGGAACTCAGGCAATCTGGAGAGAAATATCGCCTTCTGATCCACAATATCCATGAGGGAGTGTTTATTATCCAGGATGCAAAAATGCAGTTTGTGAATCCGAAATTTGCAGATATTACAGGTTACATGATGGAGGAAATTATTGGCAGGGATTTTCAGAATTTTGTTGCGCCAGAGAATCTGGAAATGGTCAAGGAACGTTATTCTCGGAGGCTGAAAGGGGAAGATGTACCCCAGGAATACGAATTCCACGTGCTGAGAAGAGATGGGGGAAAAATTCTCGTCAGCATGAACGTTGGGATTGTGACTTATCTCGGAAGGGTTGCCAGCATGGGAATACTGAAAGATATCACGGAGCGTAAAAAAGTTGAAGAAGCCATAAAGAGGTATACTAAAGAACTAGAAGAATCAAATCGCATGAAAGAACTCTTTATGGATATCATGCACCATGATCTTTTGAATCCCATTAACGTAGCGCATGGGTATGTTGAAATTTTCCTTGATGATGAAACAAACCCTATGAAAAGATCCTACCTTGAGACCATTAAACGAAACCTGGTAAAAGGAATTGAGTTGATCGATAATGCTACGAAGTTCTCAAAACTTGAAAGCATGCAAAACATTGAATTTGAGGATATAGATTTGAAAAAAGCAGTCACGGAAGCTATAGAAAATCTTACTCCTCTGGCCGCAAAAGCCACCATCAGGATAGAAAACAGGCTCAATGACAAAATGCCGGCAAGAGCTAATAATATAATCGAAGATGTGTTTGCGGCACAATCCTAAAATCCAGTGATTTAATAATTTTTCACAACAAAAAACAGAATAATCTGGTAACAAATGAATCCACATAAATCGCTTCCACTGAAAAACAGGTCTTTTTTGAACTAAAGACGAAAATTATCAGACACGAGGGCTGGATATA